>DASTNC010000070.1:0-14335 GCA_035721225.1 Pseudolysinimonas sp. | reverse complement strand
CCAGGAGCGGCTGAAGGCGAGCCCCACCATTCCGACGAAGATGGCGACGCCGACGAAGCCGAGCTGCAACCAGATGTCGAGAAAGGCGTTCAGGGCCGACGACACGGGTCGTGGCGAGTGGTCGAAGACCCACGAGAACGGGAAGATCGAGACCCGCCATGGCCCGATCCAGCCCCAGCCCTGCAGGCCGTTCTGGCCGGCGAAGGCGATCACCTGACGCCAGACATCGAGCCGGTCGTCGATGGTTCCACCGGCGTTGAACAGGGCGATCACAAGGCCGCGCACGGCGAACAGCACTCCCGAGGCGACGATGGCGAGACCGAGCACGATGAACTGCCACACCTGCCGCCGATCGGCACGAACGCGCCGCAGCAGGTAGATCACCAGCGCCGCGACGCCGACAACCACCGCAGCGAACGCGATCACCGGCGACTGCGTGAGCACGATGCACAGGCCGGCGAGGATCATCGACAGCACCGACGTCAACCGCGGCACCGACCGGGTGCGGTGCTCGGTGGCGAAGCTGATCGCGCCGATGATGGCGACCAGGCCCAGCTGATCGCGCGACTCCTCGATGCCCGAGATCGGACCGAGCGTGCCGAGGTTGCCGTGCACCCCCAGGAACGGCAGCGGCATGTCGATCAGGATGCCCGAGAAGACCTCGATGGCCACCGAGAGCCCCAGCACCACCCGCAGCACATCGCCGAACGCGCGCACGATCTGGATCGTGTCGCGCGAGATCGCGACGAACAAGCCGATCAGGGTGAACCCGGCCAGATAGATGATGCCCGCCACCGTGGCCCACTGGTAGGTGCTCCAGATCAGCGAAGCCGTCGCCCAGACCAGGAACACCAGGAGCGAGATCGGCAGCAGCGCCCGCCACCGCACCTCCTCCTGTCGAGCCAGGAACGACAGCAGCATCAGCACCAGGGCCACGAACATGGCAGCCAGGAAGCCCGCCCAGCCGAGCGTGCGCTGCAGGAAGAAGGCTCCGGCGCCCAGTGCGATGCCCACGGTGGACAGGGCGTGCGCCAGGCGCGCCGAACCGGCCATCGCCACGAGCAGTCCACGGCGCGATGCGGGCGCAGGCGATGCAGCGCTCGGGTCAGGCATGGTTCTCGCCGATCGGCTCATTCATCCGGTGCGGGCTCCCGCTGCGCGGTGCGGATCGAGGCGATCACCAGCAGGGCCAAGCAGATCTCGACCAGCAAGCGGCTCTCGGCGATGCTGTGGACGATCAAGGCCACCATGATCAGCACGGGGAACAGCTCGACCAGCCGGGTGCGCCTCGGCTCGGCCTCGATGGCCATGAACCACGACCGCACGAGCGTGGTGAGCACCAGCAACCCGAACAGGATCACGCCGATGACGCCCAGTTGGAAGTAGATGTCGATCCAGGCATCGTGTGCTTGTAGGTAGGTGACGCCCTTGATGACCACGAGATGCTTGAAGGGCTCGACCCAGGGCACCCAATACCCGACCCAGCCCCATCCGGCGACCGGACGCTGATCGGCCAGTCCAAGGACGGTGTGCCAGATCACTGTCCGGTTGGTCAGCTCGGCGCTCTTGCCGAGCAGCGCGAGCACGGCTCCGTGCGCGAAGACGCCCACGGCCGCGATGCCCAGTGCGACCACGACTCCGCCGCCGTAGACCAGCCCGCGCCGCGCGCCGGACGTCGCGCGGATCAGTCCCACGAAGATCCCCACCAGGATGACGGCGGCCAGGGCGAGCAGCACGGTCGACGAGCGCGTCAACGCCAGCGAGGCGACGGCGACGATCCCCCAGAACGCCAGCCAGACCTTGGATGCCGTGCCCGCCACCCACTGGACGCCGAACACGATCAGGGCGAACAGGGCCGACAGCGCGAACAGGTTCGAGTTGCCCTGGATGCCTTGGAGCTGTCCGCCGTGGAACAGCAGATCGCGCGACCAGTAGAACGCCGCCGGGATCTTGTGGAGCTTCGAGTAGTCGACGAAGAACGGCAGCACGGGATGGCGGATGAACGCTGCCACCACGAACTCGAAGAGCAGCGAGAGCCCCAGGATCCATCGCAGCGCCACCCCGAAGGCGCGGAGCATGGTCTCGAGGTCGAGCACGGTGGCCAGGAAGATCGCGAAGAACACCACCGAGAAGGTCGCCGCCCAGCCCACGGCGGTGGCGCCGGGGTAGTCGGACCAGAAGATCGAGACCACGGTGAGCAGCAGGAATCCGATCAGGGCGAAGGGCAACCGGCGGAGGTCGATCCGCGCGTGCACGAGCTCGATGATCGCGAGCACCAGCAGCACGATGCAGATCGCCCCCCAGCCCCACCAGCTGAGCAGGTTGCGCCAGAGATCGCCCGCCGTGAGGGTGAAGAAGCCGAGGACCGCCAGGTAGCGCTGGTAGGTCTCTCGGCGGCTCATCTGATCAGGCTACCGGGGCGTCCTCACACGAAAGCGGCTTTGCCCGTGATCGCCCGCCCGACGATCAGCGTGTTCATCTCGCGGGTGCCCTCGTAGGAGTAGAGCGCCTCGGCATCCGCGAAGTGCCGCATCACGTCGTTCTCGAGCACGATGCCGTTTCCGCCCATGCTCTCGCGCGCCCAGGCGACGGTCTCACGCATCCGGCTGGTCGCGAACTCCTTGGCCAGGGCCGAGTGCTCATCCCTCTGGATGCCCTGATCGAGCATCTGCGACACCCGGGTGCACAGCGCGATCGATGCGGTGATGTTGGCGAGCTGTTTCGCGAGCAGCTCCTGGATCAGCTGGAAGTTGTCGATCGTCTCACCGAACTGCTCGCGCTCGCCGGTGTAGCGCAGCGAGGCCTCGTAGGCGCCCACCGAGTTGCCGACGGATGCCCACGCCACCTCGGCGCGGGTGAGGCGCAGCACGGCCGCGGTCTCGCGGAACGACTCGGCCTTCTGCAGCCGGTTCGACTCGGGCACGCGCACGTTCTCGAGCACGATGTCGGCGTTCTGCACGATGCGCAGGGCCTGCTTGTTCTCGATCTTCGTCGCGGTGTATCCGGGAGTCGCGGTGGGCACGATGAATCCCTTGACCTGGCCGTCGTCTGTCGACTTCGCCCAGACGATCGCGTGGGTGGCGAGGGTGCCGTTGCCGATCCAGCGCTTGGCGCCGTTGATGACCCACTCGTCGCCGTTCTCTCCCGAGGTGCGGGTGGCGGTGGTGCGCAGCCCGCGCGCGCTGTCGGAGCCGCTGAGCGGCTCGGTGAGGGCGAAGCATCCCAGGGCCTCGCCGCGGGCGAACCTCGGCAGCCATTCGGCGCGCTGCTCGTCGGAACCGGCCACGCTGATCGCCCCCATGACGAGTCCGTGCTGCATGCCGACCAAGGTGGCGATGCTGGCGTCGATGCGCGCCAGTTCGAGGGCGACCCAGCCGCGGAACACCGCCGAGCTCTCGAAGGTGCGGGTCTCGGGGTATGGCAACCCGAAGATGCCGAGCTCGGCCAGCCCCGTGACGACGAACATCGGGAACTCGGCCCGCGCCCAGTGGTCGTTCACGATCGGCTTCACCTCGGTCTCGAGGTAGTGCCGCAGCCGCATCAGCAGGGCCTTCTCGTGGTCGGTGAGCTCGGCCTCGAGCCCGTAGAAGTCGCTGATCAGGGGAGTGAAGTCGGCAGCCATAGCGGGAGGCTACGTGTGGGCCGTCTGACGGTCACAACCGGTTGGTACTTTGGTTCAATCACACAGGGGAGAACCGCCGGATGTTCGTCGAAATCACCAATACGCCCCGCGACTACGCGTGGGGCTCGACCACGGCGATCCCCGAGCTGCTCGGCACGACGCCGACCGGTCGGCCGCAGGCCGAGCTGTGGCTGGGCGCGCACCCCGGGTCGCCCGCCAGGCTCGTGGGGCAGAACGGCACCCTCGCCGATGTGGTGCCCGGGCGGCTGCCGTTCCTGTTGAAGGTGCTGGCCGCGGCATCCAACCTGTCGTTGCAGGCGCACCCGACCACCGAGCAGGCCCAGGCTGGCTTCGTGGCCGAGAACGCGGCGGGCATCCCGCTCGACGCGCCCGAGCGCGACTACAAGGACGCCTTTCACAAGCCCGAGCTGATCTACGCGCTGAGCGATCCGTTCCGCGCACTGTGCGGCTTCCGGCCCGTCGCCGAGACGCGCGCCGTGCTGCAGCCGGTCTCCGGTGACCCGCGGATCGCCGCCCTGCTCGACCGCCTGGTCGACGACTCGTCGCTGCGCAGTGTGTTCGAGTGGCTGATCGCCCGCGGCCCCGGGGTCGACGAGCTGATCGCCGCCGTCATCGAGGCCAGCTCCGTCGACAACGACCTGGCCTGGGACACCGTCCGGTTCCTCGCCGACCGCAACCCGGGCGATCCCGGCATCGCGATCTCGCTGCTGCTCAACTCGGTGACCCTGTCGCCGGGGCAGGTGCTGTATCTGCCTGCCGGCAACATCCACGCCTATCTCGAGGGGCTCGGCATCGAGCTCATGGCGTCGAGCGACAACGTGCTGCGCGGCGGCTTGACTCCCAAGCACGTGGACGTGCCCGAGCTGCTGAAGGTGGTCGACTTCCGGCCCCTGCCCGTGCCCTACCTCGAGCCCGAGCGGCCGCAGGCGGGGGTCGCGGTGTTCCGGCCCGGCGTGCCCGACTTCGTGCTCACCGTGGTGTCACCGGATGCCGCGGCCGCGGGTGTCACGCTGCCGCTCACCGGCCCGGCGATCGCGTTGTGCACGAGCGGGTCGTTCACGGTCGGGGGCCACGAGCTGGAGCGCGGCCACGCCCTCTACGCGGCCGACGAGGAGTCGCTCGTCGTGTCGGGTGAGGGGATGCTGTTCGTCGCCTCGACCGGGGTCTGACCGACACCGTCCCGGGGAGCAGCATGCCTCTGCCCGCAAGCTGGCTTGCCGGGGCGAGGACGACTCCGACGAGACGAAGCTACCCCGCGACCCGCTCCCCGAACGCCCGCCGGTAGTTGGTCGGCGTGGTCTGCAGCACCTTGAGGAAGTGGTGCCGCATCACCGCCGCGGCGCCGAAGCCGGTCAGCTGCGCGATCTGCTCCAGCCCCTCGTCGGTCTGCTCGAGCAGCTGCTGCGCGCGCAGGATGCGCTGACGGTTCAGCCAGGCGGCCGGGGTCGTGCCCGACTCCGCGCGGAACTTGCGCGCGAAGGTGCGCGGCGACATCAGGGCGCGCCGGGCCAGCTGGTCGACGGTCAGGTCTTCGTCGAGGTGCTCGAGCATCCACTCGGTGACGGCGGCCAGCGAGTCGGTGCGGCACTCGGGGATCGGCGACTCGATGTACTGCGACTGGCCGCCGTCGCGCTGGGGAGGCACGACCATCCGGCGCGCGATCACGTTGGTGGCCGCGGCGCCGAGCTCGGTGCGCACGATGTGCAGGGCGGCGTCGATGCCCGCGGCGGTTCCCGCGCTGGTGACCACCTTGTCGGCCTGCACGAAGAGCACGTCGGCGTCGACCTCGATGCCGGGATGCCTGCGCCGTAGTCGGTCGACGTGCATCCAGTGGGTCGTGGCCTTTCGCCCCTCGAGGATTCCCGCCTCGGCCAGCACGAACGCGCCGCTGCAGACGCTCAGCACCCACGCGCCGCGGGCCTGCGCGTCGCGGAGCGCCTGCAGCACCCGCTCGTCGGTCGCCTCGTCGCCGTGTCCGCGGATGTGGTGGGCGGGCACCGCGATCAGGTCGGCATCGGCCGCCGTGCTCAGGTCGTGATCGATGACCATGTCGAATCCGAGACTGGTGCGCACCGGGCCGGGCTCGGCCGTGGCGATCGTGAAGTCGAACGTCGGACCGCCGCTGTCGCTGCGGTCGATGCCGAACACCTCGCAGATCACGCCGAACTCGAAGGGCGCGACCCCGGGCAGAGCGATCAGCACGACCTTCTTGAGCACGCGGTACCTCCTGGCAGGAAATCGATGAACGGCACCGATCATGCCAGTCTTGGCTGTCGATGGCCAGCCATAGAGTTTCTGCCATGGCGGTTCGGAGAATGCTCGCTCCACCGCGCCCGCTAGCCTCGGAACATGACCTGGTTGGTGACCGGCGGCGCCGGCTACATCGGTGCGCACGTGGTGCGAGCACTGCTCGAGTCCGGCCTGCCCGCCGTCGTGGTCGATGACCTCTCGAGCGGGCACCGGGAGTTCGTGCCCGCCGAGGCTCCGTTCGTGCGGGGCAGCATCCTCGACGGCGGTCTCATGATGCGAACGCTGGAGGAGCACCGGGTGACCGGCGTCATCCATGTTGCCGGCTTCAAGTACGCAGGGGTCTCGGTGCAGCGCCCCCTGCACACCTACGAGCAGAACGTCACGGGCACCGCCGTGCTGCTCGGCGCCATGCACGAACGAGGCGTCGACCGCATCGTGTTCTCGTCGAGCGCGGCGGTCTACGGCACTCCTGATGTCGACCTGGTGACCGAAGACACGCCGAAAGCCCCCCAGTCGCCCTACGGCGAGTCCAAGCTGATCGGCGAGTGGCTGCTCGCCGATCAGGGCGTCGCCGCCGGGCTGCAGCACACCTCGCTGCGCTACTTCAACGTCGTCGGCTCGGGTGACCCTGCCGTCTACGACACCAGCCCGCACAACCTGTTCCCGCTGGTCTTCGATGCCCTCGTCGAGGGACGCACTCCGCAGATCAACGGCGATGACTATCCGACGCCAGACGGAACGAACGTGCGCGACTACTTGCACGTCGGCGACCTGGCCCTGGCTCATGTGGCCGCCGCCCAACGACTGGATGCCGGCGAGCCGATCGAGGCCGCATACAACCTCGGCAGCGGCACCGGGGTCTCGGTCGGCGAGATCATGGCCGCGATCGCCCGGGTCACCGGGATCGCCTTCACGCCGACCATCGGGCCGCGCCGCCCCGGAGATCCGCCGCGCATCGTGGCGAGCGGTGAGAAGGCCGCCCGCGACCTGGATTGGCGGATGCGGCACAGCCTCGACGACATGGTGGCGAGCGCCTGGGAGGCACGCCGAAACGCGGGCGCGTCGTATCCGGGCTGACGCCGGAAAAAGAATTAACATTCCCGACTTGACGCGGGACTAACTACACCGGTGTAATTACCCATGAGCACGGCGTTTCGTCGGGGGACGGAACCACGAGGGTGCAAGAGGGAGAGCGGAACATGACGCGGAACGAGTACCGTCCGTCGGTTCCCGGCGATTGGTTCGTCGACCCGGTGCGTCTGGGCATCCCTGGCCTTCGTCCGGCTGACACCGAGACGATGGACAACCCCCTCGCCTGGCAGTCCGACGCGCTGTGCGCGCAGACCGATCCCGAGGCCTTCTTCCCGGAGAAGGGCGGATCGACGCGCGACGCGAAGAAGATCTGCACCACCTGCGAGGTCAAGGGCCAGTGCCTCGAATACGCGCTGCAGAACGATGAGCGTTTCGGCATCTGGGGCGGCCTCTCAGAACGTGAGCGGCGTCGTCTGCGCAAGGCGCGAACCGCATAGCGGCGAAGGCCATTTCTGGCCTTCGCGCGGTTCGCGCGACGACCCGTCTCGGGTCGTCGAAACCGCCTGACGAGTTTGCCGAGGGGGCGTGTCCCTCCCGGTCAGGCGCTGAGGCGCACCTAGCCTCGGAACGATGCAGCCGCGAGTCACCGCGATCCTCGTCGTGCGAAACGGGGAACCCTGGCTCGTCCGCACCCTCCGGGCCCTTGCCGCGCAGACCCGCGCGCCCGACGATCTCGTCCTCGTCGATTGCTCATCGACCGACCGGAGCGCCGACCTGCTCACGGCGGCATCTCCGACCCGGTATGTGCGAGCCGGGAACCTGTCGCCCGGCGACGCGGTCGAGGTCGGACTGGGCCATGCGGCGCCGTCGGCGGCGGAATCCGACTGGATCTGGCTGCTGACGGCCGACACCGCGCCAGAGCCGGACGCGCTCGAGCGCCTGCTCGCCGCCGTCGAGGTGGCGCCCTCGGTGGCGATCGCCGGTCCGAAGGTCGTCGACGCCGACGACCGGGCGTTGATCCGCTCCTACGGCGAGAGCCTGTCGACCTTCGGCGCCACCGTCAGGCTGGTCGAAGACGAACTCGACCAGGCGCAGCACGACCAGGACGGCGATGTGCTCGGCGTGACCTCGTCGGGGATGCTCGTGCGCCGAGCGGTCTGGAAGAGGCTCGGCGGATTCGACCGCGGCCTGCCCTCGGTGGATGCCGGGCTCGACTTCTCGGTGCGCGCCCGGCTCGCCGGCTTCCGCGTCATCCGGGTCGCAGACGCCCGCGTCAGCCGCGGGATCCGGCCGGAAGACCTGGGGCGCCGCCATCCGCTCTCGGCACGTGGCCGCGCCCGGGTCGCGCGCACCGCGCAACTGCACCGCCGGATGGTCTACGCGCCGAGCGGCGCTCTGCTGATCCATTGGCTGTCGCTGGTGCCCTTGGCGGCGCTGCGCTCGATCGGCCAGCTGCTCGGCAAGCATCCCGGCGCGATCGGGGGCGAGTTCGCCGCGGCATTTCGCGTCGCCTTCGACGGGAGTGTGGCGCCGGCCCGTGCGGGCATCCGACGCACCAGGACCCTCGGGTGGGGCGCGATCGCCCCGCTGCGCATCACCGCCGACCAGGTGCGCGAACTGCGTGCCGCAGCTCGTGATCGCGCGGCCGGCGACGGGGAGCCCGACCTGGTGCGCGCTCCGTTCTTCAGCGGCGGGGGAGCCGCCGTCACCCTGGTTGCCGCCATCGTCGGGATCGGCGTCTTCTGGAGGCTGCTCGGCGCGAATGCGATCGCGGGGGGCGCGTTGCTGCCGCTGGACGGCAACGTGGGCGCCCTGTGGTCGCACGTGGCCTGGGGGCTGCGAGGGGTCGGATACGGACTCACCGGTCCATCGGATCCCTTCATCGTGGTCGTCGCCCTGCTCGGCTCGCTGACGCCCTGGGATCCCTCGCTCTCGCTGGTGCTGCTCTGGCTCACAGCGCTGCCGTTCGCGGCCCTCGGCGCGTGGTGGTGCGCGACGAGGTTCAGTGAGCGCCGCTGGCCTCCCGTGGTGGCGGCCCTGCTCTGGATGCTCGCGCCCCCGTTGCTCGCCGCCCTCTCGGCCGGGCGACCCAGCGCCGTTCTGCTGCACCTGGTGCTGCCCTGGCTGGTGCTCGCCACCCTCGAGGGCGCCCGCTCGTGGAGCGCGTCGGCTGCTGCGTCGCTGCTGTTCGCCGCCGCGACGGCGTGCGCTCCGGTGCTGGCTCCTGCCTTGCTGCTCGCGGCGGTGGCCTGGGCCTTCGCACGGCCGCGCGGCTTTCTCCGCGTGATCGGCATCCCGATCCCCGCGATCGCGCTCTTCGCACCGCTCGTGGTCGCGCACCTGCTGCGCGGCGATCCGCTCGGGCTGCTCGCCGATCCCGGAGCGTCCGTCTCCTTTCCGGATGCCTCCGGCTGGCAGCTGCTCATCGGCCTGCCCTCGTCCGCTTCCGACGGGTGGGGGGCGTTGACCACGGCCCTCGGACTGCCCGGAGGACTCGGCGTGCTCGCCCCCGCGGTGCTGCTCGCCCCGCTGGCGGCGATCGCCCTGCTCGCCGTCTTCCTGCCGGGCTCGCGCCGCGCCATCCCGGCCGCGGCGGTCGCGCTGCTCGGGCTCATCACGGCCGTCGCCTCGGCGCAGCTGGCCGTCGCCACGAGCGGTGCCGACCTGGTGACCCCCTGGCCGGGCACCGGCCTCAGCCTCTATTGGCTCGGCCTCGTCGGAGCAGCGGTCGTCGCACTCGACGCGCTCGGCGGCGCGCGCGTTCTCGTCGGCATCGCGGTGCTGCTGACCTCGGGTGCTGCGGTCGCCCCGCTGCTCGCGGCGCCACCGCTGGGCGCCTCGGCCGTCTCGACGAGCGACGCCCGGCTGCTTCCGGCGCTGGTGACGGCCGAGGCGGCCGCGCATCCGGGAGTCGGCACCCTGGTTCTCGAGCCGCAGCACGACGGCTCGGTCGCGGCGGTCGTGGACCACGGAGTGGGCACGACCCTCGACGAGACGTCGACGCTGTGGTCGACCCGGCGCACGGTAGATGCCTCGGCGCGCACCCTTGCCACCCTCGCCGGCAACCTGTCGTCGCGCAGCGGATTCGATCCGGCGCCCGCTCTGGCGACGTTCCACGTGGAATTCGTGCTGCTGCCGTCGGCCGACGGAGAGGCGACCGCGGTGCGCCAGCGCATCGCCGAGGCCCTGGATGCGACTCCGGCGCTCGTCCCGGTGGGCGAGACGCCGGTGGGAACCCTGTGGAGGGTGGTGAGCTACGTCGACGCTCCCGACCCCGGGACGGTTCTCACCCGACCGGCCATCGGCGCCCTGATCGGGCAGGCTCTCGTCATCGCCTTCGCCCTGCTGCTGGCGATTCCGACGGCTCGCCGCCGTCGCGTGGTGACCGAGGCGGCGCAGCCCGGCGAGGACCCGGCAGACACTTTCACCGAGGACGACAATGCCTGAGCCCGACGACCATGCCGCTGAGGAGTCGGCTGTCACCGCAGAGCCGGCCGTGGAACCCGCCGCAGAACCCGCCGCAGAGCCCGCGGCGCAGCCGACAGTGGAGACCGCCGTTCGCACCGGGCGAGCGCGCAGTGCGGCTCTGGTCGGGTTGCGCGTCGTGGCCGGTACGGTCGGCATCGCGGTCTCGGTGGCGGTGATCGCTGCCGTCGGGCTGCTTCCGCTGCCGTCGCACCGGATCGCCGTGCCGACGGTCACGGTCACACCCGATCCGACCGATCAGGTGCGGGTCTGCCCGGGAGCCCTGCTCCGGTTGGGTGACGAGTCCGGCCAGAACGCCAACACGGCCTCATCGCTCGGCGCGCCCTCGGTGGTCGGCGTCGGCATCGGCGCCGACCTGACGAGGCAGCCGATCGGCCTCAGCGACGCGGACACCGGGGGAGGGCCGAGTGCTCCTGACCAGCTCGCCATCCCCGCTGCCGCGGGGGCCACTCTTGCCGGTGCGCAGTCCCAGGTGGCCGACGCGTCGGACTACACGGGATTCGCTGCTGCATCGTGCACCGAGCCGAGTGGCTCGATCTGGCTGGTGGGTGGCTCCACCGCCGTCGGGCGCAGCACGCTTCTCAGCCTGACGAATCCCTCGCCGGTCGACGCGACGGTCGCCCTCACCATCCTGAGCCCGAGCGGCCCCGTCACCGCACCGGGGATGTCGGGCATCGTCGTGAAGGCCGGCGCGCAGCGCGTCATCCCGCTCGCCGGATACGCGCCCGACGTCGCCGCGCCAGTCGTTCACGTGGTCTCGCGCGGCGGCCAGGTCGTGGCCACGCTGCAGCAGTCGATCGTCCGCGGGCTCGACGCGGGCGGTGTCGACCTGGTCGGGCCGGCGGGCGACCCCGCGACCCACCTGGTGATTCCCGGGGTGCGGGTCTTCGATGCCCTCGGCGTGAACAAGACTCTCGCCCTGTCGGACTGGGACGACGTGGTGGCGGCCGTCCGCGTCGCCGTTCCGGGTTCTCGGGCTGCGAAGGTGCAGGTCAGCCTGGTGCCCCAGGACGTCACGCTCCATGGGCTGTCGTTCGAGATGGACGTGAGCTCGGGCCAGGTCAGCGAGGTGGGCCTCGACTCGGCGGCTCAGACCGACTCCGGCGCCGTCACCATCCCGGACGGCATGTATTCGGTGGTCATCGACGCCGATCGGCCCGTGGTCGCGGGGGTGCGCGTCTCGACCGCCGTCGACCCGACCGCGGGCGCGACATCGACGGTCAGCGACACGGCGGCGCCGCCCTCGGATTTCGCCTGGTTCGGCCCGTCTCCGGTGCTGAGCGGTGACACGGCGGTGGCGATCGCCGCCGGTCCGACCCCGATGCTGTCGGTCATGAACCCCTCGACGACGACTGCCACCCTGACCCTGGATGCTCAACGGGGCGGCACGAGCCTCACCCTGGTCGTTCCTGCGGGCGCCTCGGCATCGATCGCGGTCCAACCCGACGCCGTCTACCTGCTGAAGAACGCGAAGGGCCTCATCGCGGCCGTCTCGTATGCCGGCGACGCGCAATTGGCGCACTACTCCGTCACGTCGGCCGGTCCGGTGTCCGGGCCGATCGTCGTGCGGCCGTAGTCACCGCTAGAAGTGCCGGTACCGTTCCGGCGCGATATCCCAGGGATCCTTGCCGAGCAGCTCGGCGACGGCGCGGAACACGCAGCTCTCGATGAACGAGCGGCGATGCCATTCGTCGTCCTTGTGCAGGTGGGCGAGGCGCTCGATCGGAAGCCGGTACAGCACCACGCGCCGCTCGCGCGCGCTGACGCGCCAACGGTCGACCCCGGCGGGTCCCGGTTCGCCACGCGGCACGCCCGCGACCTCGAATCTGACCCCGGCCAGCTCATCCGGCCACTCGTCCTGGACGTATTCGACGGCCGACGCGACGCACGCGTCGAAGAAGTCGGCGCGCGTGCGGATCGGTTCCAGCACCGGCCCCGTGACCGCGGAGCGGATGCCGCGCCCGTGCCGATCGCGGCGCCCCGAGCGGGCGGACACGCGGTGGGTCGAGCGGACCATGCGGCAAGTCTAAGCGTGGCTGCACGAGGGCGTCGGCTGCCGGGTTTATCGTGACGGCATGCCCCGCCTGTGCAGCAAGGTCGCGTGCGCGAACGAGGCCGTGGCCACCCTGACCTACGACTACGCGGACGCCATGGCCGTGCTCGGCCCGCTCAGCATCCGGCACGAGCCGCACAGTTACGACCTCTGTGCGCGGCACGCCGAAAGGCTGTCCGCTCCGCAGGGCTGGCAGGTCGTGCGGCACGTGGTGCTCGACCAACTCGGCGCCTAGCTGTTCCCGGCGCCCGCGCCCGATTCCCGGTGCGGCCTGTCACAATGGATGCATGCCTGACACCCTGCAGACCACGCTGCCGTTCAAAGTCGCTGACCTCTCGCTCGCCGAGGCCGGCCGGCACCAGCTTCGCCTGGCGGAGCACGAGATGCCGGGACTGATGGCGCTGCGCGCCGAGTTCGGGCCTTCGCAGCCTTTGAAGGGCGCCCGCATCGCCGGTTCGCTTCACATGACCGTGCAGACCGCCGTGCTGATCGAGACCCTCGTGGCCCTCGGCGCCCAGGTGCGCTGGGCGAGCTGCAACATCTTCTCGACCCAGGATGACGCGGCCGCCGCGGTCGCGGTCGGCCCGACCGGCACCGTCGACGCGCCGGCCGGCGTGCCGGTCTTCGCCTGGAAGGGCGAGACCCTCGAAGAGTACTGGTGGTGCACCGAGCAGATCTTCGACTGGTCGGCCGCGGCCGGCTACTCCGACGACTTCGACGGCCCGAATCTGATCCTCGACGACGGCGGCGATGCCACGCTCCTGGTGCACACCGGGCGCGAGTACGAGCTGGCCGGCTCGGTGCCGGCCACCGAGCCCGGGGCGAGCCACGAGTGGAGCGTCATCCTCGATGTGCTCCGCCGGTCGCTGGCGTCGAGCCCCGACCGCTGGACCAAGGTCGCCGCGGGCATCATGGGCGTCACCGAAGAGACCACCACGGGCGTGCACCGCCTCTACGAGCTGGCGCAGCGCGGCGAACTGCTGTTTCCGGCGATCAATGTCAACGACTCGGTGACCAAGTCGAAGTTCGACAACAAATACGGCATCCGGCACTCGCTGCCCGACGGTCTCAACCGCGCGACCGATGTGCTGATCGGCGGCAAGGTCGCCTTCGTGGCCGGCTACGGGGATGTCGGCAAGGGCGCCGCCGAGGCGCTGAAGGGCCAGGGTGCGCGCGTCATCGTCAGCGAGGTCGACCCGATCAATGCCCTGCAGGCGGCGATGGACGGCTTCCAGGTCGCGCGCATCGAGAGCGTCATCGGCGAGATCGACATCCTGATCTCGGGAACCGGCAACAAGAACGTCATCACCCTCGACCACCTGCTCGGCCTCAAGCACCTGGCGATCGTGGCGAACGTCGGCCACTTCGACAACGAGATCGACATGACCTCACTCGAAACGCTGCCGGGAGCTGTCAAGGTCGAGATCAAGCCGCAGGTGCACGAGTGGCGCCTGCCGACCGGGCGCAGCATCCTGGTGCTCAGCGAGGGGCGCCTGATGAACCTCGGCAATGCGACCGGGCACCCCTCCTTCGTGATGAGCAACTCGTTCACCAACCAGGTGCTGGCGCAGCTCGAACTGTTCACGCACCGGTCCGACTACCCGGTCGGCGTCTACGTGCTGCCGAAGAAGCTCGACGAGAAGGTCGCGCGGCTGCACCTCGACGCCCTGGGCGTCGAGCTGACCGAGCTCACCCCCGAGCAGGCCGCCTACATCGGCGTGCCGGTGGATGGGCCGTACAAGCCCGATCACTACCGGTATTAGGCCGGCTGCTGGGCAGGCGCCGAGCGTTCGGCGCCCGCTTCCGCTTGCCGCGCCCGAGCGAGCTATCGTGCGATTCCGGCGGCCATACGCGCGGTCTTTGCTCGCGCG
>DASTNC010000069.1:0-2699 GCA_035721225.1 Pseudolysinimonas sp. | reverse complement strand
TGCTCGACCCCTGCGAGACATACCCGATCGCCGCGCGCACGGCGGCAGAGGCCCGACCGACGTCATGCCCCTCCACCCAGGCATGGCCACCGGTCGCCTGGGAGAGCGTGGTGAGGATCTTCATCGTCGTGGACTTTCCCGCGCCGTTCGGCCCGAGCAGGCCGAAGACACGGCCTGTCGGCACGACGAAGCTGAGGCCGTCCAGCGCCCGCACGGGCGGATGGCGCCGGGAGGTGTGGTACACCTTGGTCAATCCTTCCACGACGATCGCGTTGTCAGGCATCATGGGTCGTCCTCTCGAACATCATGCGGGCAAGAAGCAACATCATCGCGGCGAGGCCGCCGACGAACGCGAGCGGCGCCCACCACCAGCCGACCGTGAACACGAGCACGGCGATGATGCCGAGGGTGACGAGCCAGATCACGGCGGCGTAGATGCCGAAGCGAGCGGCCGTCTCGGGCTCGGTCTCGAACCGGTTTTGAGGCATGCGTGCGAAGGCCTCACGGGTCCACGCCTTATGCCGATTGGTCTGCGTGACGCCCAGCAGCACGAAGAGGAGAACCGCGGCGACCAGCGGCAAGGCCGCGACGATCACGAGCCAGAGCGGGAGCGCGTACCGTACGATGAGGCCGACGAGGCCCAGCCCATAGCTGCCCAGGAAAGTCGCCAGCCCGTAGCCCGCGGCGCGCAGAGCCGGCATCGGATAATTCGTCGTCGTCTCCTGGCTCAGGCTGTCACCGACGACCAACCACGCGCCGGTCGCGACGACGCCGAGGAAGACGAACTGGAGTCCCCTTGGAAGGGGAAGGAGGCCCGCCGCGGCGAGGCCGCCGAAGGCGAGACCCAGTGCCACGGCCATCGACCACGCGACGACCCGCACGACGAAGCCCGGTTTTGGGCGCACTCGCTGCCCGGCGACGAAGGCGTAGTCGAACCCGCGCCGGCCGGCCGCCGAGGGGTTGCCACCGGCACCGCGGCGCGCCTCGCCGTCGGCGGTGCGATCCGTGCGCCCGAGGCCGGTCGGGTCGTCGGCGGTGCCCCAAGGGCCGGATCCCTTCGAGGCGCCGAGGTTGCCGGCCCCTCCCGACTCGCCGAGGAGGTCCCGGACGTCGCCGAGCTCTGCGAAGGCGCGTGCGGCGGCCTCCTGTGACGCGACGCCGGAGGCTTCAAGCTCCGCGACCCGGGCCATCAGATTGGCGCGGATCTCCTCCTTCAGGTCTCGAGTCTCGGGCGTGCTCGGCGTCCCCGCAAAGGCCTCGTCCAACAGGCGGTGGATATCGGTGGCGGTTTCTAGCGAACGTTGCGAATCCTGACGGAGGGATTCGTGATGGTCTATCGGGCTTGGAACAAGGCGGCGGCGAAGACGAAGCGTCTGTTCTTCGAGCTGATTCGACAGGGTTGGCGGGCTGAGGCGGCTTCGCGTGCGGTGGGTGTGTCGCCGAGCGCGGGTTCGTTGTGGTTCATCGACGCTGGCAGCGTGAAGTTCGTCGACGTCCCTATCAGCGGCCGGTATCTGTCTCAGGATGACCGGATCGAGATCGCTGGCGGGCTGGACGCTGGAGAGTCGGTGAAGGCGATCGCGGCTCGGATCGGGAAGAGCTACCAGAGCGTGTATCGAGAGATTTCCCGCAACCGGAAGCCCGATGGGAGATATCAGCCGTGGTTCGCTCATGGGCGGGCGCATCTGAAGCGCCGTCGCCCGAAGCTGCACCGATTCACTACCGATCCGGAGCTGCGCGCGGTCGTTGCCGCGAAACTCCGCAAGCGGTGGTCGCCGCAGCAGATCACCCGCTGGTTGCGGCGCAGATGGCCGAAAAGAACTGGATGGCACGTCTGTGCGGAGACGATCTATGAAGCCATCTACCGCGGGCTCATCGTCCCTGTTGACACGCAGACGCTAAGAACTGGGCGGATCTATCGTCACAAGCGGGGCCGCGGCCGCACCCGTGAAGGCGCACTGAAGCAGTCCACGAATATGCGCTCAATCCACGACCGCCCGGTCGCCGTCGAGGGCCGGAAGCAGGCAGGGCACTGGGAAGGCGATCTCATCATCGGCGCAGGCCAGCGGTCGGCCGCTGCGACTCTCGTGGAGCGGAAGACGAGGCACACGATCGTGGTCCCGATCCGTGGTGGTCACTCCGCGACCAACGTCGGCGATGCACTCATCACCGTCCTCAACACCCTACCTGCCGGGCTGCGGCGCACACTGACCTGGGATCAGGGGAACGAGATGTTCCAGCACGAGCGGGTCGAGAAGGCTACTGGTGTGAAGATCTACTTCGCGGACCCGCACTCACCCTGGCAGCGCGGCAGCAACGAAAACACGAACGGACTGCTGAGGCAGTATTTCCCGAAAGGTGCCGATCTCGACATCGTTACCGACGAGCAGTTCCGCGACGTCGTCGACGAGCTCAATGATCGGCCCCGGCTCATCCTCAAGGATCGGTCACCGGCGCAACTCATGCGACGATGGCTACGACAATCAATTCGCAACGTTCGCTAGAAACTGCCCGCGGTCCAGGGGCCTGTTGCGCCAGTCCGTCATCTCCTCCAGGACCTTGTCCGTGATCTTGGAGATGGTGTCCTTGGAGACCCTGGCCCCGTAGACCTCGGCGAAATGCGCCGCGACCTCGCCCGTGGTCAGCCCCCGGGCGGTCAGGGAGAGAACGATCTCGTCGATCCCGTCCAGTCGGCGTTG
>DASTNC010000068.1:0-32636 GCA_035721225.1 Pseudolysinimonas sp. | reverse complement strand
GGTCAGGCGCTGGATCGCCCCCTCGAGATCCGGCTGCTCCGGGTACATCGGCAGCAGCACCGGATCGTCGGCGACGCCCGCGTAGAACGCGCGCACCAGCTTCTCGAAGGTCGCGCGACCGCCGACCGCCTGCCAGAAGCTGCCCCCGACGGGCTCGCCGCCCTGGCCCATGCGCAGCGTGAGGTCGCTCATTTCGACGACCGTGCTTGCTGCGCGCCGCGGTTCGCAGTGGCCCGCGGCGTGGGCTTCGTCGTCGACTTCGGCTTCGTCGCCGTTTGCGCGGTCGCCGTCGGGATGCCGCGCTCGAAGTTCTTGAGCACGATCGAGTTGAGCGCCGGCATGGTGACGCCGAGCGCATCGAGTGTCGACTTCAACCGTGCGCGGAGTTCTCGCGCCACGTCATCCTTGCTGCCGGCCCGGGTCTTCACCACGAGGCGGATCACGATCGCCTCCGCCGAGATCGACTCGATGCCCCACACCTCGGGCCGTTCGAGCACCACCGGCTTCCAGCGCGCATCCTGCTGCATGGCGGTCGCCGTCTCGAGCATGGCGGCCTGCACCGCCTCGACGTCGGCGTTGTACGGCACCGCCAGGTCGATGATGACGCGTGCCCAGCCCTGCGACAGGTTGCCCAGCCGCAGGATCTCGCCGTTGCGCACGTACCAGAGCGTGCCGTTCACGTCGCGCACCTGGGTGATCCGGATGCCGACCTGCTCCACCACGCCGGTCGCGAATCCGGTGTCGACGACGTCGCCGACCCCGAGCTGATCCTCGCCCACCATCGCCAAGCCGTTGAGCACGTCCTTCACGATGTTCTGGGCGCCGAAGCCGAGCCCCGCACCGAGCGCTGCGGTGATCAGCGAGAACGCCGCGCTGGCCGCAGCCGAGATGTTCGCGATGATGAGCACGATCGTGACGATCACGATCAGGGTGGTGACGGCGCTGCTCAGCACCCCGCCGAGCGCCTTGGTGCGCTGCACGATCCGCACCGCGGCGACCGGCGAGTCGCGTGATTCGTCGCGATTCTGGATGCGCTTGGCCCCGTTCACGACGCGACTCACGACGCGCCGGATCACGAATTGCAGGATCACTCGGATGACGAACGCGACCACCAGGATCAGCAGCACGCGCAGCGGCGTGCCCCACGGTCCGGCGAGGAACCCGACGAGCCAGCTCACGAAGTCGTTCCAGGCCGTCACCGCATCACCCCTGCGCGTCGCGCTTCTGCGCCACCAGCGCCCGCTCGACGGCTGCCAGGTTCTCGATCACGATGCGGCGCAGCGCCGGGATGCCCGGGTTCGCCTCGAGCCAGGCGTTCGTGGCATCCACCAGCTTCTGCGACGCGAGTGCTCCCGGATAGAACCAGGTGATGAGGGTCTCGGCGATCTGGTAGGTGCGGGTCTTCCACACCGTGGTGAGCGCGTCGAAGTACGGCGCGACCAGCCCCTCGAACACGGCGGGGTCGTTGACGTGGCTGTAGCCCATCCCGATGTTGCGCAGCACCAGGTTCGAAATCGTGGTGTCGTCGCGCGCCGACTCGAACGCGGCCGTCTTGCCCGCGGCGGTGGGGATCGCCGCGCGAGCGGAGGCCGCCGCCTGCTGACCCTTCGCCGTGTTGTCCTTCTCGAGGGCCGCGGCGATCTCGGTCTCGCCGGCCCGGCCGACCAGCACGAGGCCTTCGAGCAGCTCCCACGAGAGGTCGGAGTCGATCTCGAGCCCTGGCAACGTGATCGAGCCGTCGAGCAGTCCGCTCAGGGCGTCGCCGTGCTCGGACGTCGACGCGATTGCGGCGAAGAACTTCACGAACTGGAACTGCGCGTCAGATGCCGCCTCGGCATCCTGCGCCAGGTGCCACAGCCGATCGCCGACCTCGCGGATGGATGCCGCGCGCGTCTCGGGCGCGATGTACGTGCGCACGGTCTGCAGCAGTTGCGAGAGCGTGAGACGCATGGTCGTCGACTCCGACTCGGACGCGATGTGCTCGAGCACGAGCCGCACGTAGTCGCGGGGGGCGATCTCGGCGTCGCGCGTCATGTCCCACAGCGCGCCCCAGACCAAGGCGCGCGCGAGCGGACTCTCGATCGACGAGAGTCGGGCCAGCGCGACCGGGAGGCTGGCGGCATCCAGACGGATCTTGGCGTAGGTGAGGTCGTCGTCATTGAGCAGCACGAGCTCGGGCCGCTTCATGCCCACCAGCCCGGGCACGTCGGTCGAGGCGTCGGCGTCGATGTCGAGCTCGAGCCGGTGGGTGCGCACCAGCTTCGACCCGGCGGCCCCGCGAGACCCGTCGGCCGAGTCGTAGAACCCGATCGCCAACCGGTGCGGGCGCAGCGTCGGATAGTCGGGCGCCGCCTTCTGCGAGATGCGGAACGCCGTGATGACCCCGGCGTCATCCGTCTCGATCTCGGGCGTCAGCGTGGCAACCCCCGCGGTCTCGAGCCAGACCGATGCCCAGCCGCTCAGGTCGCGACCGCTGGTCAGCTCGAGCTCGGCGAGCAGGTCGGTCAGCTCGGTGTTGCCGTACTCGTACTTGGCGAAGTAGTTGCCGACTCCGGCGAAGAACTCGTCGATGCCGACCCAGGTGGCGAGCTGCTTGAGCACCGAGCCGCCCTTGGCGTAGGTGATGCCGTCGAAGTTGACCTGCACGTCTTCGAGGTCGTTGATGGTCGCGACGATCGGGTGCGTGGAGGGCAGCTGGTCCTGCTTGTATGCCCAGCTCTTCTCCATCGCCTGGAAGGTGGTCCACGCCTCGGTCCACTCGGTGGCCTCGGCCGTGGCGATGGTCGATGCCCACTCGGCGAACGACTCGTTCAGCCACAGGTCGTTCCACCACTTCATGGTGACCAGGTCGCCGAACCACATGTGCGCCAGCTCGTGCAGGATCGTGACGACCCGGCGCTCCTTGATCGCATCGGTGACCTTCGAGCGGAACACGTAGGTCTCGAGGAAGGTCACGGCCCCGGCGTTCTCCATGGCACCCGCGTTGAACTCGGGCACGAAGAGCTGGTCGTACTTGGCGAACGGGTACGGGTAGCCGAACTTCTGCTCGTAATAGGCGAAGCCCTTGCGGGTGATGTCGAAGAGGTAGTCGCTGTCGAGGTAGCCGAACAGCGACTTGCGGGCGAACAGGCCGAGCGGGATGACGCGTCCGCTCGAACTCGTGAGCTCGGAGTGCACGGACTGGTACGGGCCGGCGATGAGGGCCGTGATGTAGCTCGAGATGCGCGGAGTCGTCTCGAATGCCCAGGTGGCGGTGCCCTCCGCCTTCTGGGCCGCCGTCTGGGTCGGCTCGGGGGTCGGCGAGTTGCTGATGACCTGCCACGCGGCCGGCGCGGTCACGGTGAACTGGAAGGCCGCCTTGAGGTCGGGCTGCTCGAAGACCGCGAAGACCCGACGGCTGTCAGGCACCTCGAACTGCGAGTACAGATAGACCTCGCCGTCGACCGGGTCGACGAAGCGGTGCAGGCCCTCGCCGGTGTTCGTGTAGGCGAAGTCGGCCACCACCGTGACCGTGTTGTGCTCGGTGAGCCCTTCGAGTGCGATGCGCACGTTGTCGCTCGCCGCGGCCGGATCGACCTCCGATCCGTTGACCGTGATCGAGTGCACCTTCGCGGTGACCGCGTCGAGGAACGTCGTCGTTCCTCCCTGGGCCGTGAACCTGACGGTGGTCGTGGAGCGGAAGGTGTCGGGTCCGGTGGTCAGATCCAAGTCGACGACGTAGGACTCCACAGACAGGATCGCTTTGCGCTCCTGTGCTTCGAGTCGGGTGAGATTCTCTCCGGGCACGCGGCAACTCCTTTGGCTGCGACAGGGTGGAACGACGGATTGTGTCCGTCGTTCAGCCTATCTACGCCAGCGCGTGCGATGCGCTCAGCGTCGAGCCGCAGCCACGACCTGTTCGGGCATCGCGGCCATCGGGAGAGCCATGGGAGCGTCACCGCCGCGAGCCGTGCGACCCAGGAACTCCTCCGCGTCGTCGATCGCCGCGCGCAGCATCGCCACCAGCAGAGTGTCGGGGTCGTCGATGCACGCCTGTGCGATGCCGAGGGCCGAGGTGCGCACGATGGCTCCGCAGCCGTGGCGCGCCAGATCGACGGGACGAGCCCGCCAGTCGGCGAGGTGCGCACGGGCCCAGGTGGCGGCATCCGGGACGACGGTGAGGGCGCGCTCGGCGTCGGCGTGGGCGCGCGGGCGGTTGACCCCGAGCTCGGCCAGCGCGTCGGTGGTCGCGATGATCCCGACCGCGAGCGCGCGCTGCCGTTCCATGCTGGCGACCGGCAGGGCCGTTGTCGCGGCGCGCAGCGCGACGATGAGACCGAGGCGCACCTCGTCTCCGTGAAGTCCGATCACGCGCGGGATGTCGCCGACCAGTTCGCCGCGGCGGCTGTCGCGAACGGTGTCGTTGACCGCGCGGGCGAGGGTGCCGAGAGTCGGATCGGTGCAGCTCGGGTGATCGCTCCAGCGTTCACCCGCGAGGTACGACGCGAACTCCATGAAGCACGCGCCCGTGCGCGGCGAGCGGTGGCGACCGACGGAGAGCGTCGGGACCAGTTCGGGAACGGCGGTCACCCGCGTCGAATGGGCGATGTGCATGGTCGACCTCGCTTGGCTGATCGATGTCACTGGCGATGTCACTTCATCATCCTCCGGTGCGTCACCCGCGACAAGTAGGGTCGAAGCATGGAAACTCGCGACCTTTTCCTCGCCTCCGACGGTGCGATGCGTGACGTCGTCAGCCGCCTGACTCCCGCCGATCTCGATCATCCGGTTCCGGCCGATTGGTCGCGAACGCCGGTGTCGACCCTGCGCGACATTCTCGCCCTGCATGCCAGCGACGAGGCCTGGGTGCCCGACGTGATCGCGGGCAAGACCATCGAGGAGGTCGGCGATCGCTGGACGGGCGACCTGCTGGGCGACGACCCGCTCGGCAACTACCAGGCCTTGAATCTGGCGGCCGAAGAGGCCGCGCTGAACGAGTTCCTCGACGTGGACGTCACGATCGCGCACTTCAGCTACGGCGACTACCCCCTCCGGGAGGGCTTCCTGCACCTCGCGGTCTACCGGGCCTTCCAGGCCTGGATGATCGCCCGGCTGGTCGGCATGGACTACTCGCTCCCGTCCCAGGTGGTCGACGGCATGAACGAGTGGGTCATCCCGCATCTCGCGGATTGGCGAGCCATCGGAGTCTTCCCGCCCGCCCAGGACGTGCCGGAGGGGGCCGACGCCGAGAGCACCCTGCTGCACACGGTCGGCTTCTGGATGCCGCCGGCCGCGCCGCTAGCCTGACTTCATGCGCGTCCACATCGGCACCGATCACGCCGGCCTCGATTTCAGCCAGCATCTGCAGCAGCACCTGCGCGACTCGGGCCACGAGGTCGTCGACCACGGCCCGAAGGCCCTCGATCCCCTCGACGACTACCCCAGCTTCTGCATCAACACGGCGCTCGCCGTCGTTCGGGACCAGACGGCGGGCATCCAGGCGCTCGGCATCGTGTTCGGCGGCTCGGGCAACGGCGAGCAGATCGCGGCCAACAAGGTGACGGGCGCGCGGGCTGCGCTGGTCTGGAACCACGACACCGCCCTGCTCGCCCGCCAGCACAACGATGCCAACCTGATCGCGATCGGGGCACGGCAGCACTCCCTGAAGGTCGCCATCGAGCTGATCGACGCGTTCCTGGCCGAGCCCTTCAGCGGCGAGGAGCGGCACGCGCGCAGGATCGCCCAGCTCGCCGAGTTCGAGAACACCGGCAAGATCGCCGGGCACGAGATCGACGACTAAGGGGCCCTGCCATGCCCGAGGGCCACTCCGTTCACCGCATCGCCCGGCAGTTCGAGCGCCACTTCGAGCACGCGCCGGTCAGCGTGACCTCGCCGCAGGGCCGTTTCGCGGCCGGCGCCGCCCAGCTCGACGGTCACGAGATCGTGCGCTCGGAGGCGGTCGGCAAGCAGATGTTCCTCGAGTTCGACCACGGCCTGTGGCTGCGGGTGCACCTGGGCATCTATGGCGCGTGGGATTTCGCGGGCGACATCACGGTCGACGCGACCACGGCATCCGCTAACGGCCGCATGGGCCAGACGAACATGCGCGGCACCGACCTCGCCGCGCACGAGGATTCGCTCCATTCGATGGGCGCCCCGCGACTGACCCGGTTGCGCATGAGCGAGCAGGAGAAGCGCGAAGACGACATCGAGAGCTTTCCTCCCGAGCCGATCGGCGCGGTGCGGGTTCGGCTGCTGACCGACACCGCCGTGGCCGACCTGCGCGGACCGACCGCCTGCGAGGTGCAGACACCGGAGCAGGTGGATGCGGCGATCGCCAAGCTCGGCCCCGACCCGCTCGTCGGCGACCCTGCTGCGGGCGAAGAACGGTTCGTGTCGGTCGTGCGCAAGAAACCGACCCCGATCGCGCTGCTGCTGATGGATCAGGCGGTGGTGAGCGGCATCGGCAACGTCTACCGCGCAGAACTGCTGTTCCGCGCGCGGCAGAATCCGTTCACGCCCGGCAAGGAGGTGCGCGAGGAGGTCGTGCGCGAGCTCTGGCGCGACTGGGTCAAGCTGCTGAGCATCGGGGTGCAGACCGGCCAGATGCTGACCATGGACGACCTCTCGCCCGACGACTACCAGCGCGCGCTCGCCTCGCGCGCCGATCGGCACTGGGTGTATCACCGCACCGGCGAGCCCTGCCGGGTCTGCGGAACGCCGATCATGATGCAGGAGCTCGGCGGCCGCAAGCTCTACTGGTGCCCCGTCGATCAGGCATGACGGGCCGGTCCTGATGCGCAAGACGCCGCACTTCACCACGACTGATGTCGAGGTGGTCAAACGCCTGATCCGCGAGAACCCGTGGGTGACCTACGTCTCGAACACCTCGAACGGACTCATTGCCTCGCACTACGCGACGCTCGTGGAAGAGGACGCCGACGGCATCTCGATCGTCAGCCACTTCGGTCGTCCGGACGAGCTGCTGCACGAGCTCGGGCAGCACGAGATGCTCGTGATCGTGCAGGGTCCGCATGGCTACATCTCGCCCGGCTGGTATGCAGAGGGCGACTTCATCCCCACCTGGAACCACGTCACGGCGCACCTGTACGGCACGCCCGAGATCCTGTCGGATGACGAGAACTTCGAGATCCTGCAGCGAATGGTCGACCATTTCGAGGCGCCGATGCCGCAGCCGGTGTCGCTCGACTACGACGAGGAGAGGGCGCGGCGGATCGCCAAGGGGACGGTCGGGCTTCGCATCCGGGTCGACCGCATCGATGCCCGGCTCAAGCTCAGCCAGAACAAGTCGGCCGAGGTGCGCGCCACGATCATCGACGCGCTGCGCGGGAGCGGCCCGTACGCACACCCGGGCGTCGCCGCTGAGATGGAGCGGGTCGAGAGGGAGCGGCTCAAGAGGGAGCGGCTCGAGCCGCACCCATGAGCACCCTGTTGCGCAACGCCCGCCGGTACGACGGAACGGTCGTCGACCTCCTGGTCGAAGACGGGCTGCTGAGCTGGTCGAGCAACGAGCCGCAGTCCCACGTATCGACACCGGTCGACGAGCAACTCGACCTCGACGGCCGCTGGGTCGGCCCCGGGTTGTGGGATTCGCACGTCCACTTCGGCCAGTGGAGCCTGGTGTCGCGCCGACTCGACGTGAGCGGTGCGCGGTCGGCGGCCGAGACGGCCGCCCTGGTGCGCGACGAGGTGGCGAAGCATCCACCGGAGCCGGCGACGGTTCTGATCGGCCAGGGCTTTCGCGATGGGCTCTGGCCCGACGAGCCGACGTCCGACCTGCTCGACATCGGCGACGTCCCGGTCGCCCTGGTCAGCGGAGACGTGCACTGTATGTGGACGAACGCGGCCGCGCTGCGCCTGCTGGGCCTGCCGCCTCACGCTTGGCTGCTGCGCGAGAAGGATGCCTTCGATCTCAACGTCCGGTTGAGTGCCGTGCCCGACGCTCAACTCGATGGATGGGCGCTCGAGGCCGCCGCGACCGCGGCGTCGCGCGGGGTGGTCGGCATCGTCGATCTCGAGATGAGCGGAGCGGTCGCGTCGTGGCAGCGCCGGTTCGGCGCCGGGTTCCGCGGGTTGCGGGTGCGGGCCGGCGTCTACCCGGACGACCTGGATGCCGTGGCCGCGGCCGGCGTCCGCACCGGCCAGGTGGTGCCCGAGACGGACGGACTCCTGGTGGGCGGCCCGTTCAAGCTCTTCACCGACGGCTCGCTCAACACGCGCACGGCTTGGTGCTACGACGACTATCCGGGAATCTCGGGCCCGGATGCTGCCGGCCTCGCCATCCATCCCGCCGACGAGTTGCTCGGCCTCGCGCGGGCCGCGGTGGCGCGGGGGTTCCTCCCCGCCATCCATGCGATCGGCGACCGCGCGACGACCCTCGCGCTCGACACCTTCGAGGCCATCGGCCCCCTGCCGACCGATCTCGCGCGGATCGGCGGCAGCATCGAGCACGCCCAGCTCATCGCGGCGGCAGATCTGCCGCGGTTCGCAGCCCTGCACGTGCGGGCCAGCGTGCAGCCGGAGCACGCCCTGGATGACCGCGACGTCGCCGATCACTTCTGGGCGGGCCGCACGGGCCGGGCGTTCGTCTACCGCGCGCTGTGGCAGGCGGGGGCGGAGCTCGCGCTCGGCTCCGACGCACCCGTGGCGCCGCTCGACCCCTGGGTCACGATCTCGGCCGCGGTGTCGCGCAGCCGCGATGGCCGGGAGCCGTGGCATCCCGAGCAGGCGCTGCCGATCGACGCGGCGCTGCGCTCGTCATGGGGAGGGGTGCCCGACCTCGCCGTCGGCGGCCCGGCCGACCTCGTGGTCACCGAACGCAACCCGATCGGGGCCGACGGCGAGCAGCTTCGGGACATGGCGGTTCACGCGACCATGGTCGCGGGGGAGTGGACCCACCAGGGCTGAGAACCCGGCAGGTTCTGCGCGTCGGCTGCTTACGCGACCGAGACGGACTGGCCGCCCCAGGACTGGAACTCGGCGCGATTCTCTTGCACGTGGTTGGTCCACCCGATGCCGTTCCACCAGCGGAGCTGGGGTATGCCGAGCGGATCGTTGTACCAGCCGGCGGGTGCGGCCGAGGACGTCGGGGTGACGACAGTGCTGCTGTTCATGGGGGAACTCCTGCTGAGAGAGAGGCGAGCCGCTCAGGGGATTCGGGTTTCGGCTCGGCATTACAGTAGTACCCCCCGTCCGCGGGCCGCGAGTCCCCCTTCTGGGGGACCTGGGGGCCGAGCATCAGCTCGCCCGGCGTCACTCCGCCCAGGGGTCCCCGTCTGTGCGCCACCAGCGGTCGAACGGAGTCACCGGCGCCGCGCGCTTGTGCTCGGTGGCGAGGTACCGGGCCTCGATGGCCGATGCCACCGCATCCGGGACCTCGCGACCCTCGAGGTAGTCGTCGATCTCGCGGTAGCTGAGCCCGAGGTTCGCCTCGTCGGTCTGCCCGGGGTTCTCGTCGAGCAGATCGGCGGTGGGGGCCTTGAGGTACAGCCGTTCGGGCGCGCCGAGGTGCTCGAGCAGCGCGCGGCCCTGGCGCTTGGTGAGGCCGTTGAGGGGCAGGATGTCGGCTCCGCCGTCACCGAACTTGGTGAAGAACCCGGTGACGGCTTCGGCCGCGTGATCGGTGCCGACCACCAGCATCCGGCTCTGACCCGCGATCGCGTACTGGGCGATCATGCGCGCGCGCGCCTTGACGTTGCCCTTCGTGAAGTCGAGCATCGGGTCGTCGAACCGGTCGCCGTATTCGGCCTGGAATCCGTCGACCGCGCGCTTGATGTCGAAGGTCACCGCCTCGGAGGGGTGGATGAAGCTCAAGGCGAGCTGCGCGTCGTCCTCGTCGGCCTGCACCGCGTAGGGCAGCCGCACCGCGATGAACTGCGGAGGCGTCTGCGACCCGTGGGCTCCGGATGCTGCCAGCCGCTCGACGGCGAGCTGGCAGAGCCGCCCGGCCAGCGAGGAGTCCTGCCCTCCGCTGATGCCGAGGACCAGGCCGGCGGCGGCCGTCGCGGTGAGATAGTCGACCAGGAATCCGATCCGGCGTTCGATCTCGGTCGCCGGATCGATGGTGGCCTGCACGTTCAAGGTGGCGATGATTTTCGCTTGAGCGGGACGCATGCCTCCACGCTAGCCAGTGTGGGCGGGGTCCTGCCCCCAGTAGGGGTGAGATTCTGTCGGAATCGCGACATCCCGGCTCGTCGTGCCCTAGCGTTTCGTTCCGGGGACAACGAGACGGGGGTGGGCGATCGTGACCACGCCTCTCACCGTTCCGCCGGCGGGCTGGTATCCCGATCGGAACGAATCCAACGTGCTGCGCTGGTGGGACGGCCAGCAGTGGACCGACCAGACGAAGTCGGCTGGCCCGGCGGCGGCCGCGTTCGAGCAGCCGGTTTCGGCATCGGCCTTCGGGTTCGTCGCGCCCGAGCAGAACCCGGTCGTGCACAACCCGCTCGTGCACAACCCGCTTGTGCACAACCCGGCCGCCTTGCCGGCTGCGCAGCCCGGCGTGATCCCGCCGGGCTGGTATCCCGACAACGCCGATCCCGGGCTGCGGCGCTGGTGGGACGGCACGCAGTGGACGACCCACACGGCTGCCGCGGCTCCCGATGGATCGCGGGAACTCGGCCGAGCCTCCGGCGCCTGGGCAGAGCCGGTGTCCTCGGTGAACAACACCATGGCGACTCTGTCGCTGATCATCTCGATCGTCAGCTTCGCCGGTCTGGTCGTCGTGGCACTCCTCCCGCTCTGCCTGGCCGGCATCATCATCGGCATCGTGGCCCTTCGGCGTGCTCGAAGGTTCGCGCCGAACGGGCGTCGGCGCGGGTAGGCGATCGCCGGCATCATTCTGGGCTCCGTCAGCCTGGTCATGACGATCCTGCTGACGGTGGCTGCGATCTTCGTCTCCCAGCAGCTGCACCGAACCGACGGCTCACACATCGGCACGCAGCAGTCGAGCCCCCAGACCGGAAGCGGGTCGGCCACCGGCGATGCGGGCGGTGTGTCTTTTCCGTCGACGATCGACGAGTTGAAGCAGGCGATCGCCGCGTCGGTCACCCGGCAGGATTCCGTGGCCGTGACGACCGTCACCTGCGATGCAGCCGCATCGATGGTGTCGGGATCGACGTTCGATTGCGGGGTCATGGTGTCGGATGGCCGCTGGACGGCGATCCGGGTGAACATCATCTCTCCCGCGGGATCCGGGATGGCCTACAACCTGGGATTCGGGCCCCTCCTGGCTCGTGATGCGGCATCCGCCCCTCGTCAGTACACGCTGGACCAGATCGCCCAGGAGCTGACGATGAACCTCGGGCAGGCATGGGGTGCTCCCGTCTCGAGCGTGGCCTGCGACCCGACCGCGTCGGTGGAGCAGGGCTCGACCTTTCGCTGCACGGTCGGTCTGGACGACGGTCGAGCCGGCGAGGTCCTGATCACCATGGCCCCGCCCGACGGCTACGACCTCACCGTGACCCGGGCCCCGGTCGCGGGTGCTGGCGGTGGCTCGGGCGGGACAAGCGGCTCGGACGGATCCGGTTCGGGCGACTCGACCGACCCCAACCCCGATCTCTCGAACTCCTGAGCGCGAAATCCTGAGCCCGGGTCACCCCACCCCGCAGCGCTGACCCACTGTGCTCGGCGCGATTCCGCGGCTATCGTCGATGCATGGTCGACGTGGATGAAGACGGCGATGAGTTCGACATCGATCTGCTCGAGAACGAGTTCTTCGAGCAGTACATGAGCCCCGACGATCAACAGTTGTCGGATCCCGACACGGTCGATGACGACGCGGTGCCGGTCACCGAGCACTCGAGTTTGGACGCCGTGCGCACCCTCTTCGACGACCGCCTCACCGAGGCTCAGCTCGAGGAACTCGCCGAAGACCTCGACCTGACGTCGACCACCTGGATGAACATCGACGAATACCGCGCCGCGAACAGCGACGTCGAGATCGACGATGCGTTCGGCGACTTCGACGATGTCGAAGACGGCGAAGACGACTAGGGCGTCAGCCGTCGAGCTTCGCGGTCACGGAGCTTCGTCAGGCGACCCGCTCCGGGCAATGCAGCCGGGTCGGGGTGCTCCAGTCGGCGGTCCGCTCGATCTCGTGGGCTGACATCGGCTCGCCGCATACGGGGCAGCCGGGAGCGACGGATGCCGCATCCGGAACCCGTTCGCCCTTCGGGCCCGGACCGAGCGGCGGTGGGCCGATGTAGGGCAAGAGGCTGCGGTTGAGGCGGTCCCACCACCTGGTTCGTTCGCTCACGATCATGAGTGTACTAACTATTAGTGCACTATGCTGAGGGGATGCCGGCAACCGCGACTGTCGATCCCCTCGCCCTCGATCGCCAAGTGTGCTTCGCTCTGGTGACGACCGCGCGCCGTGTGGTGAGCGTCTACGGCCCCGTGCTCGAGCCGCTGGGGCTGACCCACCCCCAATACCTGGTGATGCTCGCCCTCTGGGAGCGCAGCCCGCGCCGCCTGCGCGAACTCGCCGACGCCCTGTATCTCGAGCCGGCTACCCTGAGCCCACTGCTCAAGCGACTCGAAGCCGCGGGGCTGATCGAGCGGCGGCGGGATCCGGATGACGACCGGGCCTTGGCAGTGTCGCTCACGACCGAAGGGGTCGGCCTCCGCGATCGGGCACTCGCCGTTCCGGGGCAGATCATGGAGCGGCTGGGAGTCGGCATCCCCGAGCTCGAGGCAGCCCGCGACGCGTTGAACGGGATTCTCGCCGCGACGCGGCCGCCCGCGCTCTAGGACGGTTTCACCCGACCCCGTCTCGCGCCCTCCTGGTCGAGCGCGGGAGCACGAGTCTGCGCCGGGACGAGCGCCCTGACCAGGAGATATCCGGCGACGCCTCCCGCGAGTTGCGCCACGATGAAGCCGGCCGCCGAGGCCGGATCGATCCCGGCGAATGTGTTGCTCGCGATGCGGGCGACGGTGATCGCCGGATTCGCGAAGCTCGTCGAGCTGGTGAACAGGTAGGCGGCGCCGATGTAAGCCGCCACGGCGGCCGGAGCCAGTCGCTCGCGGTCGAACCTCGCCAGAACGAAGACGATCATCACCAGGCCCGCCGTCGCCACCACTTCCGCAAGCAGGTGCGCAGGCGACAGGCGGGCGTGCCCGCTGATCGAAACCGCGGGATGCCCGAACATCAGGTTCGCGAGCATCACGCCGGCAGCGCATCCGATCACCTGCACCGCGGCGTAGCCCGGCACGTCCCGCCACGGCCGGCGCCCCAGGGCGGCGTCCACGATCGAGATGATCGGGTTGAAGTGGGCGCCGCTGATCGGGGCCAGCACGGCGATCAGAACGAACAGGGCGAGCGCCGTCGCGAGTGCGTTCTCGGTGAGCTGCAGGCCGACGTCGTGCGGCGACAGGGTCTGAGCGGCGATGCCGGATCCCACCACGGTCGCGGCCAGGAACAGGCAGCCGAGGAACTCGGCAAACAGGCGCCGGCGAAGGCTCACCATGCGTGACTAGACCGTGGTCAGCAGCGCGGCGACGCCGTCGAGGGCGCCGGGCACGAGCCGGTAGTAGGCCCAGGTGCCGCGCTTCGAGCGGGTCAGGTAGCCGGCATCCACCAGGATCTTCAGGTGGTGCGAGACGGTGGACTGCTGCAGGCCGAGGGGCTCGGTCAGGTCGCAGACGCAGGCCTCGGCATCGTCGTGCGCCGCCACCATCGAGATGATCCTCAGCCGGGCCGGGTCGGCGAGCGCGCGAAGCGACGACGCCAGGCTGACCGCGTTGTCCTGGCTCATGGCCTCACCCGTCAACGGTGAGCAGCAGGCCGTCACGTCGCGCACGGGCAGCAGTTCCATGAGAGTCATGCGTCGAGTGTGACATATAGATTGACAAACGTCGATGTATTGGCGACTCTGATATCGACATCCATCAATGTTCTGGAAAGGCACCGATTGTGGCCGAGAAGCCGATGATCCTGTTCGTCTGCGTGCACAATGCGGGGCGCTCGCAGATGGCCGCCGGCTATGCCCAGGCCCTCGGCGGCGACCGGGTCGAGATCCGGTCGGCCGGCTCCGAGCCCGCCGACCGGATCAACCCGAACGCCATCGCGGTCATGGCCGAAGAAGGCATCGACATCACCGGCAACGCGCCCAAGATCCTGACCACGGATGCCGTGCGCGAGAGCGACGTCGTCATCACGATGGGCTGCGGCGACACCTGCCCGATCTTCCCCGGCAAGCGCTACGAGGATTGGGAGCTCACCGACCCGGCCGGCCAGCCGGTCGAGGTCGTGCGCGAGGTCCGCGACGACATCAAGGCCCGTGTCGAGGCCCTGCTCGCCGAGATCGCCCCGGCATGACCCCACTGGCATGACCTCACCGGTCTGGCGAACGAGCCGGATTCTGAGCGAGCGTGGGAGGTGAACACATGACCGGATGCTGCGAAGACGGCTGCTGCGGCGGCCCCTGCTGTTAGACGGCGGGAAACTGACGAGGCCCTGGGCGGCGCGCGCTCAGGGCCTCGTCACCGAAATTCGCGCCATTTCTCCTGAAGACGCTCGAAAGGGCTTAGCATCCGAGTGGGCGGTTCGTCACCGCCCGGTGTGGCGCCCGTGCAGAGTTCGGATGCCACCGGCAGCAGCCCAGACCCCGCCCCTGTCAATCACACAAACGCGGCGTGACGTCTGCGAGTCAGGGGCAGTCTCCATGTGGCACTACGAGTACGCCATCGATCAGATGTTCTTCCGATTCCCCGCCGACGGCTTCGAGGATTGCCTGACGGCTCTGATCGTCGCGCGCGCCTCGAACCCGTTGATGAGAGACCCGAAGATCTTCCGCGGTGGATCTCATACGGTCGGCAGCGGATCGAAGGTCTTCGATCAGCATGAGCAGATCGGCTACGCCCGACCGTCTGTCGCCCCGGTCGTCGCCGAATCGGCGGTCGTCGCATGAGGGCCACCCCCAGACACCGCATGGGGTCGGATCCTGTCCCGCAGGCGGTGGAGCCCGATGCGACCTCGAGCGAGGCCGCACCCGCCCCCACATCCTCCGAGCTGGTCGACGCCGAAGCCCTCGATCTTGACGAACGGGGATGAGCGACGGGCACATCCCCGCTCTCAGCCGATCAGAAGGCGGGTGGGCTCGTCGCCTCAGCCGGGTCGCTCTAGTCTGAGAGACCTCCGCCCTCGTGCGAGGACTTCCGGATGATCGCCGACTCCCTGATTTTCAGAAAGACCGGCACGTTCGCCGATCTGACCCCCGCGCAGCAGGAGAAGGTCAAGGCGACGGTGGCGGCCGCCCGCCGCTCCGGCGGGTTCGTCTGGCTGAACATGGTGAACCCGACCGCAGACGAGATGCAGTCGGTGTCCGCCGACCTCGCGCTGCACCCGCTCGCGGCGGCCGACATCATCGGGTCGCGACAGCAGCCCAAGGTGCAGCGCTACGACCAGCACGTGTTCATCGTGATGTGGTCGCTGCTGTATTCCGACCCCCGGGTGGACGTCGCGCTCGGTCAGATGTTCATCGTCCTGGGGGAGGGCTTCTTGCTGACTGTGCAGCGGACGCAACCAGACGGGAGCACGCCGCTCGACCTGCGCTCGGTGCTTGCCGACGAAGCACGGACGACGGGAACCCCCGTCTCGCTGGCGTACGCGGTGATGGCGATCATCGCCGCCGGCTACACCGAGGTGGCCGACGCAATCGAGATCGAGCTCGAGGAGCTCGAGACGCAGGTCTTCGACGACAAGAAGGTTGACGAGCCCCAGCGGATCTACCGGCTGAGGCGCAAGATCGGCAAGGTCGACCGGGCCTCCTCGAGCCTCGCGACGGCGCTGCAGAGCGCCCAGGACCACTTCGACCGGCTCACCATGGACGACGAGGACGTCCAGCCCTACCTGCGCGATCTGCGGGACGACCTGGTCGGCACGGCGACCCTGACGACCAATCAGAGCGCCGCGCTGGACGGCGTGGTGTCGTCGCACGAGAACAACGTCGCCGGCCAGCAGAACTCCGACACGCGCAAGATCTCGGCACTCGCTGCTCTGCTCGCGATTTCCACCGTGACCGCGGGTCTCTACGGGATGAACTTCAAGAATCTGCCCGGCGTCGACTGGTCGTTCGGCTGGGGCGTCACCCTGGGCTCGATCGTGCTGCTCGACATCTGGGCGTTCATCGTGTTCAAGCGGCGCAAATGGCTGTGAGGGCGCGCACGCACGAGTGCCTGCGCGATGGAGGGGGTGACGGGATCGCCGGTGCTTGACAGACTCTCGCCATGGAGTTCACGCAGGGGTTCGCGCATGACTGACGCACGTTTCAAGATCGCTGTGCCTGCGCGCCTGAGTGCAGACGAGCTGGAAGCCCGCGAGCTCGTGGAGCTCGTCGTGGAGCTCGCGAAGAAGACCGGGTTCGACGTGACGGTCGTCAGCGATGCCGACGACTTGGACGGGTTCGACGGATTCGTCGTGCCCGGGGGAGGCGATGTCGACCCGGCGCTCTACGGCGAGACCGCCGAGCCCGGCGAGGTGCATGACGTCAACCCGGCACAGGACGCGCTCGACCTCCAGGTCCTCGAGTTCGCGGCTGCCAACGACAGGCCTCTGCTGGCGATCTGCCGCGGTGCGCAGTTGCTCAATGTCCATCGCGGTGGAACCCTGCACGTCGACCTCGAGCCCTCGCAGGTCGCGCACCTTCCGTCGGAGCCCGCGCGCGACGACATCCGCGACGGCTTCGTGTGGCACGACGTCGCGCTCGCTCCGAGCTCTGGGTTGGCCGCTGCCTCGGGCAGCACCCGGCTCCGGGTGGCGTCCGGTCACCATCAAGGCATTCGTCAGGTGGGAGAGGGACTCACAGTCGTCGCGACGTCTGACGACGGACTGGTCGAGGCGATGGAGAGCGATCGCCCCGGCCAGTGGACCCTCGGGGTGCAGTGGCATCCCGAGATCGCCGATGGAGATCCCACGGGGGAGCAGGCCCCGTTCGTGCTGCTCCGGGAGGCCGTGGCGCGAGCCCGGCTCCAACTGGGAGGGGATGACGGGAATCGAACCCGCGTAATCAGTTTGGAAGACTGAGGCTCTACCATTGAGCTACATCCCCGTGGCCCGAAGACCGACCTCTACAGTACCGGTTCGCGGCAGGGATTCCGCCCCGGCGAAGCGCGCCGGCTCAGAGCGCAGCTGCTCAGGGCGCAGCAGCTCAGGGCGCAGCAGCTCAGGATGCGACCGCGAGCTGCGCAGCATCCGTATCGATGCGGACCGCGACGCAGACGTGCGCCTCTTCCCACGCCATCGCGAAGAACACGCTCGTCTCGATCGGGCCGGTCTCACCGCAGTCGAGGCAGCGCGGCTCGAAGGCGCGCAGCTCCATGATCTCGATGTCTGCCATGGCTCCAGTGTGCTGCGGTGCACCGACATCGGGCCGGAGGCACGCGGTGATGCAGACCGGTTAGACTTCGGGGGGCCCTTTTTCGAGCAGCACAGCTCGGGCTCCGCGCGACATCCGGGGCGTAGCTCAGCTTGGTAGAGCGCCCGCTTTGGGAGCGGGAGGCCGCAGGTTCAAATCCTGTCGCCCCGACTCAACGTCCCATCGTCTTTCAGCAATCCGATCAACAGAACAACGGAGACACCCATGGTCACCACGACCGTCGAGAAGCTCAGCCCGACCCGCGTCAAGCTCAACATCACCGTCACGCCCGAAGAGCTCAAGCCGAGCATCGACCACGCGTACCAGCACATCGCCGAAGACGTGAACATCCCCGGCTTCCGCAAGGGCAAAGTGCCGCCGCCCATCATCGACCAGCGCGTCGGTCGTTCCGAGGTGCTGAACCACGCGGTCAACGAGGGCCTCGACAAGTTCTACCGCGACGCCGCCGAGGCCGAGAAGGTGCGTCCGCTCGGGCGCCCGGCCGCCGACATCATCACGTGGCCGAGCGTCGACGACTTCAGCGGCAACCTGGAGCTGTCGGTCGAGGTCGACACCCGACCCGAGTTCGACATCCCCGACTACGACGGTTTGAAGCTCGAGGTCGAGCCGGTCGTCGTGAGCGTGGATGACGTCGAGAACGAACTCGAGAACCTCCGCAGCCGCTTCGGCACCCTGGTGACCGTCGACCGCCCGGCCCGCTCCGGCGACTTCGTGCAGCTCGACCTCACCGCCACGATCGGCGGCGAAGAGGTGGACGCCGCGAGCAACATCTCCTACGAGCTCGGCTCGGGCGAGCTGATCGAGGGCATCGACGAGGCGCTCGACACGCTGACCGCGGGGGAGTCCACCACCTTCGAGGCGCCCCTGCTCGGCGGCGACCACGAGGGCGAGAACGCGCAGATCTCGGTGACGGTGCTTGCCGTCAAGGAGCGCGAGCTGCCGGCGGCCGACGACGACTTCGCCCAGATCGCCAGCCAGTTCGACACCATCGGCGAGCTCCGCAGCGACCTGCGCGAGCAGCTCGCGAAGTCGAAGGCGTTCGGCCAGGGCGTCGAGGCCCGCGACAAGATCGTCGATGAGCTGTTGAAGAAGGTCGACATCCCGGTTCCCCAGGGCCTCATCGACGACGAGGTGCACCGCCACCTCGAGCAGGAGGGCCGGCTCGAAGACGACGTGCACCGCGCAGAGGTCGCCGAGAGCAGCGAGAAGACGTTCCGCTCGCAGATCCTGCTCGACGCGATCGCCGAGAAAGAAGAGGTGAAGGTCAGCCAGAACGAGCTCACCTCGTACCTCATACAAGCCTCGGCCCAGTACGGCATGGAGCCCGGCGAGTTCATCAAGGTGCTCGACCAGAACGGCCAGCTGCCCGCCATGATCGGCGAGGTCGCCCGTGCCAAGGCCCTCGCCAGCGTGCTGTCGAAGGCCAAGGTCGTCGACACCCAGGGCAAGGCGGTGGATGTCTCGGCGCTGACCGAGGGAATTCTGGCTGACGACGAGAGCGCCGATGGCGCGCGCGAGGGCGACGCCGACGAGCTGCTGGCCGAGGCCGACGCCGGCTCCGCGCCGAAGGGCAAGGCCAAGGCCAAGGGCAAGGCTGCTGCCGACGGCCACGGTCGCAAGCCGGGCAACGAGCACTACGGTCACGACCACAGCTAGCGGCATCCGCACGCCGTGACCCGCTACGTCGCGCTCCTGCGCGGGGTCAACGTCGGGGGCGTCACCATCATGATGTCCGACTTGGCCCAGGTCGTGCGCGGCCTCGGCTTCACCGACGTGAAGACCGTGCTCGCGAGCGGCAACGTGCTCTTCACGACTCCGGATGCCGCATCCAGCGCGAAACAGGCCCTCGAGTCCGCGCTGCGCGCGAGGTTCGGCTACGAGGCATGGGTGCACGTGCTCACGCTGGACGCGATCCGCACCATCATCGCCGCCTACCCCTACCCGCGCGACGCCGAGCGGCACGCCTACGCGGTGTTCGTCGTGAAGCCCGAGGTTCGCTCCGAGTTGCTCGCGGTCGAACTCGACCCCTCTATCGAACAGGCCTCGGCCGGCGACGGCGTCATCTATTGGTCGGTGCCGAAGGGCAGCACGCTCGATTCGGCGATGGGGAAGGCCCAGGCGACGGCGTCGTACAAGCCGTGGATCACGAGCCGCAACCTGAACACCCTCGAGAAGCTCGCGGGGTGAGGGGGCGCGAAGCGACCGCCTGAGGGTATCTCGGTGCTCATCGACCGCCAACGGCGCTCGGCCTCTGCCGAGGGCGAACATGACCGTGAGCCCCGAGGCCCCCCGGTAGATTCGACATCGACCAACCGAAACGGAGCAACCCCATGGCCGACACGACATTCCCGCCGAGTGTCTTTGACCGTCTTCTGAAAGACCGAATCATCTGGCTCGGTTCGGAGGTGCGCGACGACAACTCGAACGAGATCGCGGCCAAGCTCCTCTTGCTCGCTGCTGAGGACCCGAAGAAGGACATCTTCCTCTACATCAACTCGCCCGGCGGCTCGATCACGGCGGGCATGGCCATCTACGACACCATGCAGTTCGTGCCGAACGACATCGTCACGGTCGGGATCGGCATGGCGGCCTCGATGGGGCAGCTGCTGCTGACCGCCGGCACCAAGGGCAAGCGCTATATCACGCCCAACGCGCGGGTGCTGCTGCACCAGCCGCACGGCGGATTCGGCGGCACCTCGTCCGACATCCAGACCCAGGCCGCGCTCATCCTCGACATGAAGAAGCGCCTCGCTGAGATCACCGCGGCGCAGACCGGCAAGACGGTCGAGCAGATCAACGCGGACGGCGACCGCGACCGCTGGTTCAACGCCCAGGAGGCGCTCGACTACGGCTTCGTCGACCACATCCGCGAGTCCGCATCCGACGTCGTCGGCGGCGGCGGAACCGAAGACAAGAAGTAAGGGACAGAGAAGATGAACATCCCCATGCCCGAGTCCCGCTACATCCTGCCCAGCTTCGAGGAGCGCACGGCCTACGGATTCAAGCGCCAGGATCCGTATGCGAAGCTCTTCGAAGACCGGATCATCTTTCTCGGCGTCCAGGTCGACGACGCCTCTGCCGACGACATCATGGCCCAGTTGCTGGTGCTCGAGAGCCAGGACCCGGATCGCGACATCGTCATGTACATCAACTCGCCCGGTGGCTCGTTCACCGCGATGACCGCGATCTACGACACGATGCAGTACATCCGCCCGCAGATCCAGACGGTGGTGCTGGGCCAGGCGGCCTCCGCCGCCGCGGTGATCGCCGCCGCCGGAACGCCGGGCAAGCGCCTCGCCCTTCCGAACGCGCGCATCCTGATCCACCAGCCCGCTGTCGGCGAGGCCGGGCGCGGGCAGGCGTCGGACATCGAGATCCAGGCAAGGGAGATCCTGCGCCTGCGCACCTGGCTCGAAGAGACGCTGGTGCGGCACTCGCACCACGACCTGGAGCGCATCAACAAGGACCTCGAGCGCGACACGATCCTGTCGGCCGACGAGGCGCTGGCGTACGGTCTGATCGACCAGGTGCTGAGCAGCCGCAAGAATCTGCCCGCCCTGGTGAAGTAGCCGGCTGGTCGCGCGGCGATCGGTTGCGAGAGGCCTGTCGGGATCTTCCCGGCAGGCCTCTCGTCGATCACGGAGACCGAGGAGGGGCCGGCGGGGCGTCGTCGTCCTTGTCGTCCTCGTCGCCGGTTCGCCGCCTGGTCACGAGGACCAGCGTGATGACCACCGCCAGCGCGACAGCGACGATGATCCCGCCCACCCAGAGGATGTCGGCCAGCGGCACCGTCGCGTCGCGCACCGACTCGCTTCCGCCATTGCCGGAACTCGGCGCGGCGGGGCCCGCCGCCCCGTGGCAGCCGGGGGGCGCCGCGACCCCCCGGGTCACGGCCGCCGTGCCCGAGGGAGCCCAGGTGAACGGGATCCTGCCGCTCACCGTGTGGCCGTCGGACGACACCAACTGATAGATCACGGTGTAGGCGCCGGCCGCTCCGAGCCGGGCCTCGGTGAACATGCTGTTGTCCACGATCGAGACGCAGCCGGTCTCGTAGTACTTGCCGGCGGCATCCTCGATCTCGAAGGCGAAGCCCCGGCCCGTGCCGCCGATGTCGAGCAGCGCCTCGTTCGTCTCGATCTCGAACCGCGCAGGGAGCGCGGTCAGCGTCTCATTCGGCCGGGGGGTCGACGACACGATCTGGTTGTGCGCCATCGCGGGGCCGCCGACGGCCACGACGGCGCCGACGGCGAACGCGAATGCCAGCACCAGGGCAGGGCCGCGTCGCATGGTCAGCCCGCCTTCCGCGCTGGTCGTCGCCCGACGATCGCGATCACCAGGGCGATCGCGCCGAGCACGAGTCCGACCGCTCCGAGCGCGCGGGCCAGCACGTCGGGCTGCGCCGTGGTGCTGGTGGGCGCGGGGGCCGTGACGGTCGTCTGGGGCGCGCTGTCCGGATCGTCGCTCGTCGGGGGTGCGTCGTTGACGTACAGCACCGGTGCGGGGTGTTCCGAGCCGTCCGCGCCGCTCCACGAGATGACCGAGCCGTCGGTGTAGCCCTGCTCGGTCGGCAGGCTCAGCCTGCCCACGTCGGGGATCGCGCCGACGAAGAGGCTGAACTGCCCCTCGCTGGCCGGGCCGTATTCCGACCCCGGCTTCGCAGTCCAGACCACCCGGGTGACGGCTTCGGTGATCGTGCTGTCGCCCTCGACGATCGGCCTGTCGAGCTTCGTGGTCACGAGCTCGGTCGTCCAGCCGGGGACCGGGATGTAGCTGACGCTCTCGAGAAGGCTCTTCCCCGTGGGGAGTGTCACGGTCAGCTTGTTCGTCGAGGCGCCGTCTGCGGCCTCGTTGGGCACTCGGAAGGTGAGGGTGGTGAAGCTGCCCGGCGTCGCCGTGTTCTGCTCCAGGGAGACATGGGCGCTGGCGCTCAGCGGCGCGGCAATGGCCAACAGCGCGGCAGCGCCGAGAGCCAGGGCGGTGACGCCGACGCGTCGAGTGGGGTTGTTCATGCGGAGGATTCCTGTCTGCGAGTTCTGGATGCCGCGCATGCGCGGACTTCGACGAACACCCGGGCGGGCGCCGTCGATGAGGCTCAGAACGCGAGCAGAGGGGGACCGCGGCGCGACGCCGACGCGACGAGCAGCCGCTCGGCCGGCCGGCGTGCGATGCTCGGCCGGGCCGGGATCCGCGGCACCCCGTCGGACGCCACGGGCACGAGCACCACGGTCAGCCGGGTCGCGAGCACACGACCGAGCCGGGTGAGCATGGTCCACACGGCGAGCTCGGCGCGACGCAGGAAGACGACGGTGAGCACGGCCGCCACGGCGTGGGCGATCCACATCCCGGAGTCGGCGAGGTGGTCGTGCGCACCCATCGCCAGGGGAGCCGACGTCGGCGGGACTGCCATGCCGGGCATTCCCGACATCCCGAACCCGGCGTCGGCTGCCGTGGACGGGGCTGCCCCGCCGCTGCCGAGCAGCGAGAAGAGCAGGTGGAAGGCGAGCTGCGACACCCCGACCGCGACGATCAGCCGCGGCAGAGAGGGCGTGCGCCTGACGACCGCGGTGCCGAGCAGCCCCGCGAAGACCAGCGCGGTGCCGAAGCTGAGAGCTCCGGGCTGGTATCCGCCCGCCAGCGAGTGCGACACGGCGGCGACGGTCGTGGCGACGAGGCCGACGATCCAGCCGCGCGCCAGTCGCTGCGCTCGAGCGGCCATCGGCATGGATCCAGCCTACGACGGCGCGCCGACGACCCATTTCCCCACACTGCGGGTCGGCATAGGTGGTTCGGGTTAGGCTCGCATGCATGGCACGCATCGGGGAGAGCGCTGACCTGCTCAAGTGCTCCTTTTGTGGCAAGTCTCAGAAGCAGGTCCAGCAGCTGATCGCCGGTCCCGGTGTGTACATCTGCGACGAGTGCGTCGAGCTCTGCAACGAGATCATCGAAGAGCGCCTCGCCGAGGCGGGCGAAGAGGTTTCGAGCGAGTTCGACCTGCCGAAGCCGAAAGAGATCTTCTCGTTCCTCGAGGAGTACGTCATCGGTCAAGAGCCTGCCAAGCGGGCGCTGTCGGTCGCGGTCTACAACCACTACAAGCGCGTGCGCGCTCGCTCGACGCTCAGCGCGGCCGACGCGGTCATCGACGACATCGAGATCGCGAAGAGCAACATCCTGCTGATCGGTCCGACCGGATGCGGCAAGACCTACCTGGCCCAGACCCTGGCGAAGCGGCTCAACGTGCCGTTCGCGGTCGCCGACGCCACAGCGCTCACCGAAGCCGGGTACGTCGGCGAAGACGTCGAGAACATCCTGCTCAAGCTCATCCAGGCCGCCGACTACGACGTCAAGCGCGCCGAGAACGGCATCATCTACATCGACGAGGTCGACAAGATCGCCCGCAAGGCCGAGAACCCCTCGATCACCCGCGATGTGTCGGGTGAGGGCGTGCAGCAGGCGCTGCTCAAGATCCTCGAGGGCACGGTCGCGAGCGTTCCCCCTCAGGGCGGCAGGAAGCACCCGCACCAGGAGTTCATCCAGATCGACACGACGAACGTGCTGTTCATCGTGGCCGGCGCGTTCTCGGGCCTCGAAGACATCATCTCGGCCCGTGTCGGCCGGCGGGGGATCGGCTTCGGCGCCCCGCTGCACAGCAAGCGCGACGAGGCGACCCTGTTCAGCGAGGTGCTGCCCGAAGACCTGCACAAGTTCGGGCTCATCCCCGAGTTCATCGGCCGGCTTCCCGTCGTCACCACCGTCACGCCGCTCGACCAGCACGCGCTCATGGAGATCCTGACCGTGCCGAAGAACGCCTTGGTGCGCCAGTACCAGCGCATGTTCCAGATCGACGGCGTCGAGCTCGAGTTCGACGAAGACGCCCTCGAGGCGATCGCCGATCTCGCCGTGCTCCGGCAGACCGGAGCGCGCGGGCTTCGCGCCATCCTCGAAGAGGTGCTCGGGCCGATCATGTTCGAGGTGCCCTCGAGCGACGAGGTCGCCCGCGTCGTCGTGACGAAGGGCGCCGTGCTCGAGAACGCGGCTCCCACGATCGTGCCGCGCGCGGCTCGCCGCACCGAGAAGTCGGCGTAGCCGCTCGTCGGTCGGCGGCCCCTTGGCCGTTGTCACCGGTCTCCCGAAGACTGAGCAGATGACCGCCTCGATCGCCGAACGCATCCGTCTCGGCGATCCCGTTCTGCGGATCCTTGCCACGTCGACGTTCTTCTCGACGCTCGGCCGGGGGGTGTTCCTCACCCTGACGACCCTCTATCTGGGTTTCATCATCAAGCTCGACCCGGAACAGATCGCGATGGTGTTCGGCGCGGCCAGCGTGAGCTCGATCGTGTTCTCGCTCATCGGCGGCCACCTGTCCGACCGCATCAGCGCCCGGCGCATGACGGCCCTGGCGATGCTCGTCAACGGGATCACGCTCGCCGGATACGTCCTGGTGCATGAGGTGTGGCTGGCGCTGGTCATCGCGTGCGTCCAGGGCGCGACCGGCGCTCTGGGGCACTCCTCGGAGAGTGCGATCCTGGGCCGTGCCTTCTCGGGCGCCTTGGGAGTGCGGGCGCGCGCGGTGCTGCGCACCCTCACCAACATCGGCATCGGCATCGGGGCGGGGGTCGCGAGCATTCCGCTGGTGATCGGAACGGCCGACTCCTACCGGTTCTCGTTCGTCATCGCGGCCGTGGTGGTCACGGTCGCCCAGTTGAGTCTGTTCCGGCTCCCCGTCGGTGTGGACGCCCCGATCGCGCGCGGTGTGGAGCCGGATGCGGCCATCGGCCAGGTCGACGAACAGGTCCCGATCGATGAGCAGCTGTCGGTGGCCGAGACCGCCCTCGAGAGCGCCCGGGAGAAACGGAGCCGCCGCCGAACGGTGCTGCGGGCTCATTCGCCCTGGCACGATGCGCGCTACCTGGTGCTCTGCGTCCTGGGCGCCGCGTTCACGGTGCAGTTCACGATCCAGGAGGTCGGGATGCCCCTGTGGGTTGCGCAGGCCACCCTCGCTCCGCACGCGATCATCTCGGTGCTGCTCGTCCTCAACACGATCGTCGTCGTGGCACTCACGGTGCCCCTCTCGCGAAACACGCACCGTTTCCGGACCGCCGGCCGGGTCACCCTCCTGGGCGGAGTGCTGCTCGCGATCGCATGCGCCGCGTACGCCGTCGCCAGTGGCGTGCCCGTGTTCTGGGCCTGCGTGGCACTGGTCGCGGCATCGGTGATCGCCGCGGTGGCCGAGGTGCTCACGCTCGCCGGCATCTGGGGGCTGAGCTTCGAACTGGCCGATCCGGTGACAGTCGGCAGCTACCAGGGTGTCTTCGGCACGAGCTACGGACTCGGCTCGGCCGTCGGCCCGGCGTTGATCGCCGCGACGGCGATCGCCTGGGGTTGGCCGGGCTGGGGACTACTCGGCCTGCTGTTCGTGGTGGCGGGAGGCGGAGTCGCTGTGCTCGCGTTCCGTGCGGCGCGGCTTCGCCCGGAGGTCGCGTGATGGCGGCGCGTCCGGCATCGATCGCACACCCCATCAGCGCGGGAATGGTCGCCTCGATCACCGGATTCGCGAGTTCCTTCGCCCTGCTGGTCGCGGGACTTCGCGCGGTCGGCGCGACCGAGGCGCAGGCGTCATCCGGGCTGCTGGTGCTCTGCGTCTTCCAGGGCGTGCTGGCCATCGGCTTCAGCCTGCGCTATCGGCTGCCCCTCTCGTTCGCCTGGTCGACGCCGGGTGCCGCCCTTCTCGTGGCGGCTGACCGCACGACAGGGGATTTCGGCGCCGCGGTCGGAGCGTTCTTGCTCTGCGGCGTTCTGCTGCTGGCGACGGGGCTCTGGCCGTGGTTGGCGCATACGATGACGCGCATCCCGCGGCCGATCGCGAGCGCGATGCTGGCCGGGATCTTGTTCCCGATCTGCTTGGCTCCGGTGCAGGCGGCCCAGCAACTGCCGCTGCTGGCTCTGCCGCCGATCGTGGTGTGGCTCGTGCTCAGCCGGTTCGCGCCGCGCTGGGCGGTGGCTGCGGCGGTCGTGGTGACGGCGATTGCGGTGGTGCTGTCCGGACCGCACATCGCGCCGGTGCAGCTGGCGCCGACGGTCCGCTTCGTGGTGCCGGCCTTCGATCCGCTCGTGCTCGTCGGTCTGGGCATCCCGCTGTACATCGTCACGATGGCGGGCCAGAACGTGCCGGGGTTCGCCGTGCTGCGCACCTTCGGCTACGACAACCCGCCGGCCCGCGCGATGTTGACCGGGGCCGGGCTGGCGACGACCGTCGGCTCGGTGTTCGGGGCATACGCCCTCAACCTCTCCGCCATCACCGCGGCGATGATGGCCGGGCCCGACGCGCACCCCGACCGCGATCGGCGCTGGATCGCGACTGTCAGCTCGGGCATCGCGTATCTCGTGATCGGCCTCGCGGCCGGTGCTGCGACGGCACTCGTCTCGGCCAGCCCGCCCATCCTGATCGAAGCGGTGGCCGGCCTCGCCCTGCTCGGCGCCCTGATCAATTCGGTGACGGCTGCTCTCGAAGAACCGCAGCACCGCGTCGTGGCGATCGTCACGTTCTTGGTCGTCGCGTCGGGCATCCAGCTGCTGAACATCGGTTCGGCGTTCTGGGGGCTGATCGTGGGGGCGATCGTCATGCTGGTGCTGAGCGCGGGACGCGGGCGCGGGCGCGGGCGCGGGGCGGCGGTATCGGGCGAACCGGAATCGTCGGAGCCTGCGCCGGGTTGAACACCAGGTGACCGTTCCGCTCTCTGTGCTCGACCTCGCCTCCGTTCGCGACGGGAGCTCGCACTCCGAGGCCCTCGCCGACACGCTGACCGTCGCGCGCGAGGCCGACCGCCTGGGCTACCGGCGCTTCTGGGTGGCGGAGCATCACGGCATGCCCGGGATCGCGAGCTCGTCACCGCCGGTGCTGATCGGCGCCATTGCGGCCGCGACCGAGCGCATCCGGGTCGGCTCGGGTGGCGTGATGCTGCCCAACCACTCCTCGCTCGTGGTCGCGGAGCAGTTCGGCACCCTGGTGGCGCTCCACGGCGACCGCATCGACCTGGGGCTCGGGCGCGCGGCCGGCACCGACCCGCTGGTGAGCGCCACCATCCGGCGCCATGTCGGCATCGAGACCGTGGATGACTTCCCCCAGCAGGTCATCGAGCTTCTGGCCTACTTCGGCACCATCCCCGCCCTCGAGGGCGGCCAGGGCTCGCGGATCATGGCCGTGCCCGGCATGGGGGATGCCCCCGAGCTCTGGCTGCTCGGGTCGAGCGACTTCAGCGCGCGCCTCGCGGGGATGATGGGGCTCCCGTTCGCCTTCGCGCACCACTTCGCCGGCGGCGACGCCACCCCCCTCGCGTTCGAGTTGTACCGGGAGGCCTTCACTCCGTCGGTCGTGCTGAACGAGCCGTACTCGATGGTGGCCGTCACGGCCCTGGTGGCGGATTCCGCTGAGCAGGCGAGGGAGCTCGCGCTGCCGCAGGCGCTGCAGATGATCCGGCTGCGCAGCGGGCACCCGACCCGGATGCCGTCGCTGGCTGACACGCTCGCGCATCCGTGGACGGCGGGCGAGAACGCGTTCGTCGACCAGCGGTTGCGGCATCAGGCCGTCGGGACCGTTGAGCATGTCCAGCAGCGGATCGACGCGCTCGTCGCGTCAACGCTCGCCGACGAGGTGATCGTCGTGCCTCAGGGGCCGACGCTCGAGGTTCGCCTGAACACCCTCAGGAGTCTCGCCGCTTGATCAACGAGCGATAAGGTTCGGCGCATGACCTTCTCGATCGTGGCGCGCTCCGCAGATGGCCTCTCGTGGGGTGTGGCCGTCGCCTCCAAGTTCTTGGCGGTCGGTTCGGCCGTTCCCGCGGCCGAGGCCGGGGTCGGCGCCCTCGCGACCCAGGCCGCGGCGAATGTCGCCTACAAACGGGGAGGCCTCGCCATGCTGGCGGCAGGTGCCACCGCCGGGCAGACACTTCAGCGTCTGCTCGAGGGCGACGAGGGTCGGGAAGATCGTCAGGCTGGCATCGTCGACGCCGACGGCCGCGCGGCGACCTTCACCGGGTCCGGATGCCTGGCCTGGGCGGGCGGCATCGCCCGCGACGGCTATGCGCTGCAGGGCAACATTCTGACCGGGCCCGAGGTGCTGCAGGAGATGGAAGCCGCGTGGCTCGGTTCGCCGCCGGACGAGCCGCTCGCCCGACGCCTGCTCGCCGCACTGACGGCGGGAGATGCAGCGGGAGGCGACGCGCGCGGGCGCCAATCGGCCGCACTGTACGTGGTGCGCACGGGCGCTGGTTACGGCGGTTTCGACGACACGGCCGTCGACCTGCGTGTCGATGACCATCCGGCACCGGTGGGGGAGCTGGCCCGCTTGCTCGAGCTCAACGATCTCTATTTGACGGCGTCGACCGAGGAGGAGCGGATTCCCGTGACGCCAGAACTCCGCGGGGAGCTCGACGCCGGCGCGGTGGCGTTGGGGTCCCGAGACTTCGCCGCCTGGGTCGGCACCGAGAACTTCGAGATGCGGGTGGCCGAAGACGTCTCGTGGATCGACCCGCGGGTCCTGGCGATCTTCCGAGCGCAGGTCACTCCAGGCCGCGGCGCGTGAGCAGCGGCCCGATCTCGGCGACTTTGCCCCGGAAGTCGATGTACGCCTCGATCGGATCCTTCGACCCGCCGACACCCAGAAGCTTGGCGCGGAACCGGTCCCCGTTGGCGCGCGTCAGCCCGCCGTTCGCTGTGAACCAGTCGACCGTGTCGGCGTCGAGCACCTCGCTCCAGATGTAGGAGTAGTAGCCGGCATCGTAACCGCCCGAGAACACGTGGGCGAAGTAGGTGCTGCGGTAGCGCGGGGGCACCACCGGGTTGTCGAGGCCCGCTTCTGCGAGGGCGGCGGCCTCGAAGGCGTGCACGTCCTCGACCTTCTTCGCGGCCTCGGCGGTGAGGGTGTGCCAGGCCTGGTCGAGCAGCACCGCGGCGAGGTATTCGCTGGTCGTGAATCCCTCGTTGAACTGCTCGGACGCGCGCAAGCGGTCGACGATCGCCTGGTCGAGCGGAGCGCCGGTCTGGTAGTGCTTGGCGTAGTTCGCCAGGACCTCGGGCCACAGCATCCACATCTCGTTGACCTGACTCGGGAACTCGACGAAGTCGCGGAACACGTTGGTGCCGGCCAGCTTGGGGTAGGTCACGTGCGCGAACAGCCCGTGCAGCGCATGCCCGAATTCGTGGAAGAACGTCGACGTCTCGTCGGAGGTGAGCAGGGTCGGCTCACCAGCGGCCGGCTTGGGCACGTTGAGGTTGTTCACGACGACCGAGGTCTCGTGGCCGAGCAGCTCGGCCTGGGCGAAGAGCTCGTTCATCCACGCGCCGCCTCGCTTGGAATCGCGCGTGTACAGGTCGAGCAGATAGAGCCCGAGTTCGCTGCCGTCGTCGTTGCGCACCTCGAACACCCGCACATCGGGGTGGTAGCCGACCAGGTCCTTCCGCTCGGTGAAGGTGATGCCGTAGAGCTGGTTCGCGGCGAAGAAGATGCCGTCGTGCAGCACGCGTTCGGCCTCGAACCAGGGGCGCAGGGCCGCGGTGTCGATGTCGTACTTCTGCTGCCGCACCTTCTCGGTCCAGAACGACCAGTCCCAGCTCGTCACGCCCTCGCTGTTCGCGGTGGCGGTCGAATCGTCGTCGTCGAGTCGGCCTTCGGTGAGCACCTCGAGGTCGCTCTGCTCCCTCGCGGCGTTGCGGGCGGCGGCGGGAGCGAGCCGGCCGAGCATGGCGGCCACGGCATCCGGGGTCTTGGCGGTCGAGTCGGCAAGCACGAAGGCCGCATGGCTCGAGAAGCCCAGCAGTGCCGCCCGCTCGGCGCGCAGTCGCACGATCTCGAGCAGCACCGCGTTGTTGTCGAACTCGCCGCCGTGGTTGCCGCGCGCCTGCGAGGCCTCCATGATGCGCTGGCGGATGCCGCGATCCGTCAGCGACGACAGGAACGGGTGCCCGGTCGGCAGCACGAGTGTCAGCAGGTACTTCCCCTCGGGCAGCCCTCGCTCGGAGGCCGCCTGCGCGGCCGCGCTGATCTCGCCCGGCTCCAGGCCGTCGAGATCGGCGACGTCGTCGATCACCACGGCCAATTCGTTGCTGTCGCTGAGCAGGTTCTTCTCGAACTTGGTGGTCAGCACCGAGAGCTTCTGGTTGAGCTGCTTGAGCTTCTCCTTCTGAGCCTCATCGAGTCCCGCGCCGGCGAGGGTCATCTCGGTGTGCCAGCGGTGCACGAGGTACTTCTGCTCGGCGGTCAGCTCGGTGTTCTGCTCCAGCTGGTCGTGCACCGTCGTGACCCGCCCGTACAACCGAGAGTCGAGCAGGATCGCGTCGTGGTGCGCCGCGAGTTTCGGCGCGAGCTTCTCCTCGAGTTCATGAGTGAAGTCGTCGGAGTCGGCCGAGCTCTTGTTGAAGAACACGGTGGCGACGCGCTCCAGCAGCTGCCCGCTCTCCTCCAGGGGCACGAAGGTGTTGTCGAAGTCCGGCATATCTCGCGTGCGGACGATCGCCTGCACCTCGGCGAGCTGATCCTTCATCCCTTTCTCGAACGCCGGTTCGTAGTGCTCATCGCGGATCTCGGCGAAGGGCGGGAGCCCGAAGGGGAGCGCGCTCGGCGCGAAGAAGGGGTTGTGGGCGGTCATGACCCCAGCCTACGGCGAGCCGCAAAGGAAACATTGCAAACTAAATGCTGCAAAGAAACATTTGCAATGCTATCTTGGGAAACATGGATGATGTCAGCATCGAACCCCTGCACCGACCGCTGGCCGGCGCGCGCCTGAAGGCCTTGGCGCACCCGCTGCGGGTTCAACTGCTCGAGGCGCTCTCCACCTACGGACCGGCAACCGCGACCGCGCTGGCCGAACGGCTCGCGGAGTCCAGCGGAGCCACCAGCTATCACCTGCGGCAGCTGGAGAAGAGCGGCTTCGTTCGCGAGGATCCGGCTCGCGGCAGTGCGCGCGAGCGCTGGTGGGAGCGGGTACCCGGTCCGGTCGCCATCGAGGTCGCCGGTCTCGCAGAAGACAGCGCGGAGCGCGCAGCGGGCGAGTTGATCCTGGCGGAATGGTCGCGCACCCGCCGCCGCCTGCTCGACGATTTCATGGCGCGAGGTGAGCGGTTGCTCCCGCAGGACTGGCTCGCGGCGAGCGGCTTGACGACGATGAGCCTGCAGCTGACGAGCAGCCAGATGGCCGAACTCGACCGGGAGCTGACCCAGGTAGCGGAGCGCTACAAGGAGCGCTTCCGCGGTCAGACCGGACCGGACGTTCGCCCGGTCGAGCTGCAGCTCAACCTGTTCCCCGTGGTAGACGGCGGGGTGCGTTCGGGAACGGCGGATGCCTCGTGAACCGGCCAAGAATCCGCCATCTGGTCCAGCCGCCGATGTCGGCGGTCCCTCGTCATTTCAGCACGACGAACGAGGTGAGGACGATGATGACAAGCACGGCTCTTCCGATTCAGTCCCGCCGTGGCACCGTCGGCCAGAGCGGCCCCGAGCGTCTGATCTCGCAGCTCGCGGTGAGCATGCTGCGCTGGTCGGAGCGGAGCACGGAGGGCCGGCTCCGGGCGCGCGTCGTGCGACTAGCGGCGCGTGTCGATGCCATCACGCCATGGGTCCTCGCGGATGACGGTGTCGCTGGCGGGTTCGTGCCTCAACGTGGTTCCATCGTCGAGTTCTGCCACGGCCCGGCCCTCGAGCCAGGTGAGCGTCCAGCGCCAGGTGCTCGGGTCGACCCCTTCTGCGGCACCATCCTCGAGCTCGCGCTCCACGTCGGCGATCGCGCCGACCATCACCGGCGGCAGACTCGATGGCGGCTCGTCGCCGACACTCCATCGGGTTCCGAGTTGCATCAGGTCTCCTTCTCGTAGGTCACCCAGCTCGTGCGAGTCGCGACCGTGTCATAGAGCCGTTGCGCGGTGGCGTTGTCGGATGCGGTGATCCATCGCAGCGTGCCCCCTCCTGCGGAGTGGGCGGTCGTTTCGCACGCCTCGATGAGCGCGCGCGCGATGCCGACGCCGCGGTACTCGGGGGCGACGTAGAGGTCGTCGAGCGACCAGGCCGGCCCGGCCGTGAAGGTGTCGTGCATGCGGCGCAGGTGTGCAAAACCAACCAGCCGCGAACCGTTGGCAGCTTGCGCGTGGTGGGCATCGAGCTCGGCCACCAGCGCTGAGACCTCGTGGGCATCATCCATCAGCCACGCCCAGACACCGTCGAGCACCGCCGCTGAGAAGTCGGTCTGGTAGAAGACGCCGTATGCCCTGAACAGC
>DASTNC010000067.1:0-19352 GCA_035721225.1 Pseudolysinimonas sp. | reverse complement strand
ACGAAGCTGCCGCTGCGGCCGCGGCTGGTGATCAGGCCCGCCGAGGCGAGGGTCTGCCAGGCGTGGCTGACGGTGGCGGGGCTGACCCCGAGGTCCACGGCGAGGTCGCGCACCGTGGGCAACCGGTCGCCGGGCGCCAGGTCGCCGGTGGTGATCAGACGGGCGATCCCGGTGGCGATTCCGCGCGGGGAGCGCTCCTCGATCGCGAGGGCTACCGACTTCATCGTCACCGCCGTACGTTTTACAGCAACGCCACCCGTTGTAACGTCGATGAAATGTTTACGGCGAACAATAACAAAAAGCAACTCTGAGGCAGTCATCGAGCCTCGACGTCGAAGGAGACCAGCATGACGATCGTCCGCGCCGCCATCACCCAGACCACCTGGACCGGCGACAAGGAGTCGATGCTGGCCAAGCACGAGCAGTTCGCCCGCGACGCGGCCGCCGATGGTGCTCAGATCATCTGCTTCCAAGAGCTCTTCTACGGGCCCTATTTCGGCATCACCGAAGACAAGAAGTACTACCGCTACGCCGAGCCCTCAGACGGGCCCATCGTGCAGCGCTTCGCGAAGCTCGCCCAAGAGCTGAAGCTGGTCATGATCCTCCCGATCTACGAGGAGGACATCACCGGCGTGTACTACAACACCGCCGTGATCGTGGATGCCGACGGAACGATCCTCGGCCAGTACCGCAAGCACCACATCCCGAACCTCGACCGCTTCTGGGAGAAGTTCTACTTCCGCCCCGGCAACGGCGGCTACCCGGTGTTCGACACCGCCGTCGGCAAGGTCGGGCTCTACATCTGCTACGACCGGCACTTTCCCGAGGGATGGCGCGAACTCGGCCTCAACGGAGCGCACATGGTCTTCAACCCGAACGCCACGAAGCCGGGCCTGTCGAACCGGCTGTGGGAGGTCGAGGGCCCGTGCGCAGCCGTCGCGAACGGCTACTTCGTGCTGCAGCCGAACCGCGTCGGCCGCGAGGACAACGAGTACGGCGAACTCGCCGTCGACTTCTACGGCACCAGCCAGGTCATCGACCCGCGCGGCAACTTCGTCGGGGAGCGCGGCTCGGGCGAGCACGAAGAGATCCTGATCCGCGATCTCGAGATGGACATGGTGCGCGAGATGCGCGACGACTGGCAGTTCTACCGGGATCGCCGACCCGACTCCTACGGAGAGATCGTGGCGCCATGACCACGACCCTCATCACCGGAGGCACGGTCGTCTCGGCGACCGGCCGGGGCGCGGCCGATGTGCTGATCGATGGCGAGAAGGTCATCGGCGTGCTGGCTCCCGGCTCGGTGCTGCTCGGCACCGACCTGGCCGAGTCGGCCGATACCGTCATCGACGCGACCGGCACGTACGTCATCCCGGGCGGCATCGACGCGCACACCCACTTCGAGCTGCCGTTCGGCGGCACCGAGGCCTCCGACACCTTCGAGACGGGCACCCGCGCCGCGGCCTGGGGCGGCACCACCACGGTGATCGACTTCGCGGTGCAGACCACCGGGACGCGCGTCCAGGACGGTCTCGCAAAGTGGCACGCCAAGGCGGCGGGCAACTGCGCGATCGACTACGGCTTCCACCAGATCATGGGCGGCGTCGACGACGACTCGCTGAAGGCCATGGCCGGCTTCGCCGACGAGGGCATCACGAGCTACAAGATGTTCATGGCCTACCCCGGGGTCTTCTACTCGGATGACGGGCAGATCCTGCGCGCCATGCAGAAGGCCGCGGACCTGGGCCTGCTGACGATGATGCACGCCGAGAACGGCCCCGCCATCGACGTGCTCGCCGCCCAGCTCGTGGAGGCCGGCAAGAACACGCCGTACTTCCACGGCGTCGCCCGCGCCTGGCAGATGGAGGAAGAGGCGACGCACCGCGCGATCATGCTGGCGCAGCTGACCAACGCCCCGCTGTACGTCGTGCACGTCAGTGCCAAGCAGGCCGTGCAGCAGCTGGCCTGGGCGCGCGACAACGGCCAGAACGTCTTCGGTGAGACCTGCCCGCAGTACCTCTACCTCTCGCTCGAGGAGCAGCTCGGCGCGGTCCGCGCGCAGTGGGGCGACTTCGAGGGCGCCAAGTGGGTGTGCTCGACCCCGCTGCGCTCGCGCGAGGAGGGCCACCAGGATCACATGTGGCAGGCTCTGCGCACGAACGACCTGCAGATGGTCTCGACCGATCACTGCCCGTTCTGCATGAAGGGCCAGAAAGACCTGGGCATCGGCGACTTCCGCAGGATCCCGAACGGCATCGGCTCGCTCGAGCACCGGATGGACCTGATGTACCAAGGGGTCGTCACGGGCAAGCTCACCCTGGAGCGCTGGGTCGAGCTGACCAGCACCACGCCGGCGCGCATGTTCGGCATGTACGGCCAGAAGGGCGTCATCGCCCCCGGCGCCGACGCCGACATCGTGCTCTACGACCCGAACGGCCACACCTCGATCGGCATCGGCGAGGGCAAGACCCATCACATGAACATGGACCACAGCGCGTGGGAGGGCTTCGAGATCGACGGCCACGTCGACACGGTGATCAGCCGCGGCAAGGTCGTCGTCGACAAGAACCAGTACCTGGGCGCCAAGGGCGACGGCAAGTTCATCAAGCGCGGCCTCTCGCAGTACCTGATCTAGGAACCGGAGCACACAGCACATGGACTTCGGGGCAGTACTCCAGACCAACCCGCCTGCGTCGCGCACGGTCGCGCTCGCCAAGCTCGCCGAGCAATACGGCTTCTCGCACGTGTGGACCTTCGACTCGCACCTGCTCTGGCAGGAGCCGTATGTGATCTACAGCCAGATCCTCGCCGAGACCAAGCGGGTGAAGGTGGGCCCGTTCGTCACCAACCCGGCGACGCGCGACTGGACGGTCACGGCATCCGTCTTCGCGACCCTCAACGAGATGTTCGGCAACCGCACGGTCGTCGGCATCGGGCGCGGCGACTCGGCCGTGCGCGTCACCAACGGCAAGCCGACCACGCTGGCCGAGCTGCGCGAGGCGATCCACGTGATCCGCGAACTGGGCAACTCGCGCAGCGTCGAGTACCACGGCTCCGAACTGCGATTCCCGTGGAGCGTCGGCAGCGAGCTCGAGGTGTGGGTGGCAGCCTACGGTCCGCTCGCGCTCAAGCTCACGGGCGAGGTCGGCGACGGGTTCATCCTGCAGCTGGCCGACGTCGACATCGCCAGATGGATGATCGCGCACGTCCGCGACGCGGCCGAGGCCGCGGGGCGCGACCCCGACTCCATCACCTTCTGCGTCGCGGCGCCGTTCTACATCACCGACGGGACCGAGGCGGGTCTGCAGCACGCCCGGGAGCAGTGCCGGTGGTTCGGCGGCATGGTCGGCAACCACGTGGCCGACATCGTCGCCAAGTACGGGGCGAGCGGAGCCGTTCCTCAGGCCCTCACCGACTACATCGCGGGTCGCACCGGCTACGACTACAACTCGCACGGCAAGGCCGAGAACGACCACGTCGACTTCGTGCCCGACGAGATCGTCGACCGCTTCTGCATCCTGGGCACGGCCGCCGAGCACATCGCCAAACTCGAAGAGCTCAAGGCGATCGGCGTCGACCAGTTCGCCGGCTATCTGCAGCACGACAACAAGGAAGAGACCCTGCGCGTGTACGGCGAGACCGTCATCCCTGCCCTGAGCGACCACCTGACGGCAAAGGCCTAGGAGCACACCATGACCCAGAACAACGCCCACCTCGACCCCGCCGCTCTCGACCCCGACCCGCTCGACCCCGCGGACGGCGTGCGCACCCTCGAGCTGGACCGCGCCCACGTCTTCCACTCCTGGTCGGCCCAGGGCGCATTGAAGCCCTTCGTGATCGCCGGAGCCCTCGGCTGCGAGGTCTGGGACTTCGACGGCACCCGCTATCTGGACTTCTCGAGCCAGCTCGTGAACACCAATATCGGGCACGCGCATCCGAAGGTGGTGGCGGCGATCCAGCAGCAGGCCGCGACGCTGCCGACGGTCGCGCCCGCGCACGCCAACCTGGCGCGCGGCGAGGCCGCCCAGCGCATCCTGTCGAAGGCGGGCGCCCCGTTCACGAAAGTGTTCTTCACCAACGGCGGGGCGGATGCCAACGAGAACGCCATGCGCATGGCCCGCCTGGTGACCGGTCGCGACAAGATCCTGAGCCAGTACCGCAGCTACCACGGCAACACCGGAGCGGCGATCGTCGCCACCGGCGACTGGCGCCGCGTGCCCAACGAGTTCGCACGCGGTCACGTGCATTTCTTCGGCCCGTTCGCCTACCGCTCCGAGTTCTGGTCGACCACCCCGGAGGAAGAGAGCGCGCGTGCCCTGCACAGCCTGGAGCGCATCATCCAGGCGGAGGGCGTGAACTCGATCGCCGCCCTCATCGTCGAGGGCGTGCCCGGCACCGCCGGGGTGCTCGTGCCGCCGCCCGGCTACTTCGCGGGCCTGCGCGCGCTGGCCGACAAGTACGGCTTCCTGCTGATCGTCGACGAGGTCATGTCGGGATTCGGGCGCACCGGAGACTGGTTCGCCTGGCAGAACGAGACCATCAACCCCGAGCACGTGCTGCCCGACCTGATCACCTTCGCCAAGGGCGTCAACTCGGGCTACGTGCCGGCCGGCGGGGTGATCATCTCGGAGCAGATCGCCCATGAGTTCGACGACCAGGTCTTTCCGGGCGGGCTCACCTACAGCGGGCACCCGCTGGCGATGGCCTCGATCGTCGCGTCGATCGATGCGATGGTCGATGAGGGCATCGTCGAGAACGCCGCGACCATCGGGCGCGAGGTGCTGGGCCCGGGGCTGATCGAACTCGCGACGCGGCATCCGATGATCGGCGAGGTGCGCGGCCTCGGGGTGTTCTGGGCGCTCGACCTGGTGCAGGATGCCGTGTCCCGCGAGCCCGTCGCCCCCGCGACCATCGGCCTGCTCAAGGCCGAGTTGCTCAAGCGCGGGCTGCTGCCGTTCACGGCCGACAACCGCATCCACGTCGTCCCGCCCTGCACCGTCACGGCCGAGCAGGTGGTGACCGCGCTCGCGATCTACGACGAGGCATTCAGCGCCGTCGAGGCGATCTGACAGAGCGGCCTGCATCCTGACGCATCGCGGTGCGGGTCCGGATGAACGGGATGCGGGCTCGTCCACGAGCCAGGGATGAGCCTGGCCGCGCGTGGAGAGAAGCCGCGCTCGAAGCGCCGCCGACCCCGGCGTCGGGTCCCGTGAGCGACTAAACTGACCCCTCGTGCCTTCCCACACCTCGCCCTTCGATCTCCCCGTCTTCGACCTCATGCACAAGCCGGGCGAGATGCGCGAGCGCGCCCTCGAGTTCGACGCTCCTGAGCGTCTGGGTGAGGCCGTCGCCTACGTGCCGAAGGGCGAGCCGATGACCATCGACGTGCGGCTGGAGGGGCTGCACGACGGCATCCTGATCACCGCCGAGGTCGACACCACGGCGGCGGGGGAGTGCGTGCGCTGCCTCGACCCGGTGTCGCTGCCGATCGAAGTCGAAATCCAGGAGCTTTTCGCGTATTCTCCTGATGAAGCTTTCGACTTCGCGGTTCACGATGACTACGTAGATCTTGAACCCGTCGTGCGGGATGCGGTAGTGCTGGCACTGCCGTTCCAGCCGGTCTGCCGACCGGATTGCCCTGGTCTTGATCCGGAAACGGGTCAGAAACTGGCGGACGATCCGGAGCGGAGGCCGCGTGAGGTGCTCGACCCGAGGTGGGCGGCACTGCAGGGTTTCACTCAAGACGACGCGCAGCAGCAGTAGTCCGCTGCGCGCAGCACACCAGAGAAGAGACAGTCATGGCCGTTCCCAAGCGCAAGCAGTCGCGCAGCAACACGCACGCCCGCCGCTCGCAGTGGAAGGCGACGCCGGTTCAGCTCGTCAAGACCATCGAGAACGGCAAGACCGTCTACAGCCTCCCGCACCGCGCCAAGGTGGTCGAGGACTCGACCGGCACCCCTCTGTACCTGGAGTACAAGGGCCGCAAGGTCGCCGACGTCTGAGTTCACGGCTCACTCTGCGGGCGACGCGAAGTCCGTGGCTCGCCCGGAGGGCGGCCCCGGCGTGACGCGCGATCGCGGTGAGCTGTCCTCAACCCTCGGCGTCGAGATCGACCCCGAGCTGCTGCAGCTCGCGCTGACCCACCGCTCCTATGCGTACGAGAACGGCGGGCTGGCCCACAACGAGCGCCTCGAGTTCCTCGGCGACTCGATCCTCGGCCAGGCCGTCACGGTCATGCTCTACACCGAGAACCCGGGCCTCGATGAGGGCGAGCTCGCCAAGCGCCGGGCGAGCCTGGTCTCGTCGGTGGCGCTCGCCGAGATCGCCGTGGGCATCGACCTCGGCTCGCACATCCTGCTCGGCCGTGGCGAAGAGCTCACCGGCGGCCGCCAGAAGTCGTCGATCCTCGCCGACTGCGTCGAAGCCGTGATCGGGGCGGCCTACCTGTCCGCGGGCCCGGATGAGGCAACCGCCCTGGTGCTCAGGCTGATCGCGCCGCTGCTCGCCGATCCCGAGCGCTTCGGGGCCGCGATGGACCCCAAGACCAGCCTGCAAGAGCTCTCCAGCCGCTCCGGCCGGGGTCTTCCGGTCTACCAGGTGAGCGACAGCGGCCCCGATCATTCGAAGCGCTTCCACGCGACCGTCGTCGTCGGCGGCTCGCCGATCGCCACCGGTGACGGGTCGAGCAAGAAGCAGGCCGAGATGGCGGCAGCGCTTGCGGCCTGGGCCGTGCTGCAGCGCCCGAAGCGCTAGACGGGCGCGCTGCTGTGCCTGAGCTGCCAGAAGTCGAGGTCGTGCGTTCCGGTCTCGAGCCCGCGGTGACGGGTGCCACCGTGACCCGCGTCGAGGTGCTCGACGAGCGCTCGCTGCGGCGGCACGACGGCCCGGCAGAGGACTTCATCGAGCGGCTGGTGGGTGCGACCCTGGCGGCACCGCAGCGGCGCGGCAAGTTCCTCTGGGTGCCCGTCGCCGGCGGGGGTGAGGCGATGGTGATCCACCTGGGGATGAGCGGCCAGGTGCTGCTGCGCGAGCGCGCGGCGGCGCGCGACCGGTTGACCCGCGTGGTGCTGGAGGTGCGGCATCCGGAGCACGGGGAGTTGCGCGTCGACTTCGTCGACCAGCGGATCTTCGGGTCGATGGCCCTGGATCACCTGGTGCCCACGGTCGACCGTCCCGAACAGCGAGTGCCGAGTCAGGTCGCCCATATCGCCCGCGATCCGCTGGACCCGTTTTTCGGCGACCGCGGGTTTCTGAACGCCCTGACGCGCAAGCAGACCACGATCAAGCGCGCCCTGCTCGATCAGACCCTGATCAGCGGGGTCGGCAACATCTACGCCGACGAGTCGCTCTGGGCCGCGCGGGTGCACTACGACCAGCCGACGGCAACACTGAGTCGTGCGCGCGCGACCGGGCTGCTGGCCGAGGTCCGGCGGGTGCTCGGTCGGGCTCTGGCCGAGGGCGGAACGAGCTTCGACGCGCAGTACGTGAACGTCAACGGCGCATCCGGCTACTTCTCGCACTCCCTGAATGCCTACGGTCGGCAGGGCGAGCCCTGCCCGCGCTGCGGCCGCCCGATCGTGCGCGAGACCTTCATGAACCGCGGCTCGCACTTCTGCCCGTTCTGCCAGCGGATCAGATGAGGTTGCCGCCGCGGGGGAGTTCGCCGCGGGGATCAACGCATCCGGACCGGTACCGTAGACCCGTGCAACGGCGAAGCGGACGGAGGTCGGTGTGTACCTCAAGAGCCTGACCCTCAAGGGCTTCAAGTCGTTCGCGCAACCGACCACCTTCGCCTTCGAACCCGGCGTCACGGCCGTGGTGGGCCCCAACGGATCGGGCAAGTCGAACGTCGTCGACGCGCTCGCCTGGGTGATGGGCGAGCAGGGCGCCAAGACGCTTCGCGGCGGCAAGATGGAGGACGTCATCTTCGCCGGCACCGCCACCAAGGGCCCGCTCGGCCGGGCAGAGGTGCTGCTGACCATCGACAACGCCGACGGCGCGCTGCCGATCGAGTACAGCGAGGTCACCATCTCGCGCACGCTGTTCCGCAACGGCGGCAGCGAATACGCGATCAACGGCGAGCAGTGCCGTCTGCTCGACGTGCAAGAGCTGCTCAGCGACTCGGGCCTCGGGCGCGAGATGCACGTCATCGTCGGGCAGGGTCAGCTCGACCAGGTGCTGCACGCCACCCCGGAAGAGCGCCGCGGATTCATCGAAGAGGCGGCGGGCATCCTCAAGCACCGCCGCCGCAAAGAGAAGACGCTGCGCAAGCTGGACGCGATGCAGGCCAATCTGACCCGCCTCTCGGACCTGGCCGGCGAGATCCGGCGCCAGCTCAAGCCGCTCGGGCAGCAGGCCGAGATCGCCCGGGAGGCGCAGACCATCGCGGCGATCGTGCGGGATGCGCGCGCCCGCCTGCTGGCCGACGAGGTGGTCGAGCTGCGCACCGCGATCAGCGACGTGACGCGCAGCGAGAGCGAGCGCAAGACCGAGCGCCTCGTGCTGCAGGAGCAGCTCGACCAGGCCAAGTTGCGCCAGGCGCGCCTCGAGCAGACCATGACCGGGGATTCGGTGGATGCCGCCCGTCAGGTCGCCTTCGGCCTCGAGCAGGTGCAGGACCACCTGCGCTCGCTGTTCACCCTCGCCAACCAGCGGCTCGCGCTGCTCGGCCAGCAGGCGGAACTGCCCGGCATGGCCACCACGATCTCGCAACGCATGGTCGACGACGCTCGCGACGAGGCAACGCGCCTGGCGGCGGGAGTCGCCGAGGTCGAAGAACTGCTCGGCCGGGCCAGCGCGGCCACCGCGACCGCCCGGGCCTCGCTCGACTCGCTCGACGAGGAGATCAGCGCGCAGAGCAGCCTGATCTCGCAGCACGACCTCGAACAGGGACGCCTGAGCGGTCAGGTGGATGCGGCGGAATCCCGTCGCACGGCCACCCGCGGCGAGCTCGACCGGCAGCGCGCCGCGCTCGCGGCCGCCGAGCAGCGCCGGGAACAGGCCAGGGCCGAGTTGCTCGAGATCGAGGGCGGCGACGAGGAGTCCGGCTCGGACGGGGAGCTGACGGCGGCGGTCGAGACCGCCGACGCGGCGGTCAAGGTGCTGCAGGCCGAGGTGGAGGCGCTGCGGGATGAGCTGCACGCGTCCGAGCGCGAGCGCGACGCGCTCGCCGCGCGCACCTCGGCCCTCTCGATGGCGGTCGACCAGAAGGATGGCTCGGCGTCGATCCTGTCGGCCCGCGGCATCCGCGGCCTGGTCGCCGAGCACGTGCAGGTGCAGGCGGGGTACGAGGCCGCGATCGCGGCCGCCCTCGGCACCCTCGCCGATGCGGTGCTCGCCGACTCGCGCGATGCCGGGCTCTCGGCGCTCGGGCAGGCGCGGGACAGCGACGCCGGGCGGGTCGAGATCGTGGTCGCCGACGGCGGCGACGACGTCGCAGCGCTCGAGCCGCTGCCCGCCGGGACGAAGGCGGCATCGGCGCTCGTGACGGCGCCCCGCGGCATCCTGGGGCTGCTCTCCCGCACGGTCGTCGTCGACGACCTGGCCACCGCCCGGGCGGCCTGGCCCGCGCTGACGAAGCTCGGTCTCGAGGGCCTCACCGTCATCACGCGCGACGGCGACGTGCTGACGGAGTACGTGCTGCGCGGGGGAACCGGCGCCGGACGCAGCACGCTCGAACTCGTGGCCGAGCGCGATGCCGCGCAAGAGAAGCTCGTCGAGGTCACGACGGCCATCGAACGGACGCGCTTCGCCCTCGCTGAGAAGCGCGAACTGCTCGACGGGGCGCAGATCGACGCCGCACAGGCCGCCGCGGCGCTCAAGGCCTTCGACGCCCGGCTGGCCGAGCGCAGCCAGGCGGTCGGCCGCTCGCGCGCGCAACTCGAGGGCGCCCAGGCCGAGGGTGAGCGTCTCGCCGAGGCGGTGCGCCAGTTGACCGAAGCGGCCGAGGCCGCTGACTCGGCGGTCGAGCGCGCACTCGGCGATCGCGATGCGCACGCCGCGACCCCTCGGCCGATCCTCGATGTCGGCAGCCGCGACGCCCTGGTCGCGGAACTGGAGGCGGCCCGAGCCGCCGAGGTGCAGGCCAGGATCGAGCTCGAGACCGCGCGCGAGCGGGTGCGCGCGCAGCACGCGCAGGCCGACTCGCTGCAGAAGCAGCTCGAAGCCGAGCGGGCGGCCGCCGAGGAGTCGGCGCGTCTCGCGGTGCTGCGCCAGCGCCAGGTGCAGGCCGCGACCGGTGTGACCGACGCGCTGCCGGCCGTGCTGGATGTCGCCGACCGCTCCGTCTCGCAGGCCAGGGTCGCCCTGGCCGCCGCCGAGGCCGAGCGCGCCAAGCAGAACGAAGAGCTGCAGGAGCTGCGACGCAACGAGAACGGCCTGCGCGACCGCTTCCAGGCGCTCAACGACAACGTGCACGGTCTCGAGATGCAGGCGTACGAGAAGAAGCTGCATCTGTCGACCCTGCTCGAGCGCGCTGCGGAGGAGCTCGGGCTCGACGAGCAGGTCCTGGTCGCGGAATACGGGCCCGATGTGCCGGTGCCGGCGGACTCCGACCTCGTCTCGGGGTTCATGTCCGACCCCGCCGATCAGGATGCCGCACCCGCCATGGCCCCGGCCGCTCCTGAACCGGGTGCCGACGGCTCCCTTCTTCGTGAACCTCGTACCGAGGTCTTCGACCGCGTCGCGCAGCAGGCGCGCCTGGCCTCCGCGGAGCGCAAGCTCGCCCAGCTCGGCCGGGTGAACCCGCTCGCGCTCGAGGAGTTCGCCGCGCTCGAGCAGCGCCACAAGTTCCTCACCGAGCAGTTGGCCGACCTGACCGCGACCCGCAAAGACCTGCTCACGATCATCGACGAGATCGACGAGAAGATGCAGGACATCTTCTCGGCCGCCTTCGAAGACACCCGCGCCGCCTTCGATGAGGTGTTCCCCGTGCTGTTCCCGGGCGGAACCGGCAGCCTGTTCCTGACGAACCCCGATGAGCTGCTCACCACCGGGATCGAGGTCACGGTGAAACCGGCCGGCAAGAAGATCGAACGGCTCTCGTTGCTCAGCGGCGGCGAGAGGTCGCTGGCCGCCGTCGCCCTGCTGATCGCGATCTTCAAGGCGCGGCCGAGCCCGTTCTACATCCTCGACGAGGTGGAGGCGGCGCTCGACGATGCCAACCTCGGCCGCCTTCTGACGATCCTGCAAGACCTGCGCACCAGCTCGCAGCTCATCGTGATCACCCACCAGAAGCGCACGATGGAAATCGCGGATGCCCTCTACGGGGTCTCGATGCGCCAGGACGGCGTCAGCGCCGTGGTCGGTCAGCGCGTGGCGGCGCCGGAGGCTGCGACGGCGTGACCCGACGCCCGAGACGGGCGTCGGCGCGGGGGTCGCGCTCCACCGCGCGCGCCCAGGCGACGCCGAGCTCGAAGCGCGAGTGCGCGTCGAGCTGCTCCATCGCCTCGGCGATGCGGCGGTGCACGGTGCGGGGGGAGATGTCGAGGGACTGGGCGATGGCGGCATCCGACAGCCCGCGTGCCAGCAGGCGCAGCACCGGTTGCCAGCCGTCGTCGACCAGCGGGTAGTCCACCGCCTTGTCCCAGATGCTCTCGACATAGAGCGACACGATCTCGGTGATCGACGGGTGGGTGACGATGGCGATACTGCTGGGCGGATGCTCGGCCCAGTCGAGGGGCAGCGCGCACAGCAGGCCGCGGTCGGCGTAGACCCAGCTCGGAACCTCCTCGGCGATCCGGATGAGGGCTCCGAGCCTGCGCAACTCATCGAGGAACGCGCGGTCGTCCGGATCGGACAGGATGGAACGCGGGAACACCCCGCGCAGGCCGGCGCTCGCGACCAGCCGCTTCTCGTCCTCGGTCATGGTCGCCACCATGACGTCGCGCAGAATGCGGAGGTCGGGATACAGGTTCACCGGATTCCGCGGGGGATGGGTCACCGCGTAGCGCGGCCACGCCTTCCACTGCGCCTCATGCCCGTGCACGAACTCGGCCCACGGGGCCGTGTCGTCGGGCGAGCTGCCGACCTCCCAGTCGCGGGTCAGCGCCGACAGCGCCCCTGCTGAGACGGCGAGCGCGTGGAGCGCCTCCCTCTCGGATTTGACCACCTGCTCGGCGGCCGTCGCCATCGCCCGATCCGGCGAGACGGCCTCGATCGTGTCGCCATCGACGGTGATGAGGCCCGCGGCAGCCAGCCTCTGCAGAAGCTCGGGGATGCGGTCGCGGGGCAGCCCCTGCAGCGCTCGCAGCTCGCCCACGGTGCCCGGGCGCACCCGGTAGATGGTGTTCAGCAGACGGCGGGCGTCAGGATCGGCGAGAACGGGGTCCATCTGCACGCCTCTCTGTGCGGCTGGCCCGGTTGAGGGGCGATGACCTGTGTTCGTCATGGCGAGTATATGACAAAGGCCCGTCGCTACCCTGGCCGCATTATGACAGCGCTCTCTCCCGCGGTGCCCCGGCTCGCCCCCCGAGTCGTGATTCGGTCCGCCGCCATGCGCCAGGCCGATCCCGCGCGGCCGCAGGCCGAATCCGCCGTGACGCACCGCGCCGACGACCGCGCCGATCCGCGTCAGTTCGACGTGACCGAGTTCGTTCTCACCGAGTACCCGCGAGTCGTCTCGGCGGTCAGGATGATCGCCGGCGACCGGGACGCCGCGGTCGACGCCGTGCACGAGGCCCTCGTGCAACTGCTGACCGACCGAGATCGTGCGTGGCCGCGCAACGTCGCCGCCTGGGTGACCGTGGTGGCCAGCAACCGCGCGCGCGATGTGCATCGCCGCGACGCCGTGGGGCGCCGCGTCGTCGATCGGCTGCGGCCCTCGGCGCCCGAGGATCCGCTCGAGCGGGTCGGGCGCGACCTCGATGTTCTCGCGGCGCTGCAGACCCTTCCGCAGCGCATGCGCCAGGTCTGCGTTCTGCACTACCTGCAGGACCAGTCGGTGCGCGAGATCGCCGAGGCGCTCGGCATCTCAACCGGCACGGTGAAAACCCAGCTGCATCGGAGTCGGATCGCTCTCGCACGAAGACTCGGTCCCTAGCCGACCCCTCGTCCACTACGGTGGCGTCATGGCCGCGGGCAGCGCATGATCCTCTCTCAGCGCTGGGGGTTCTCGGTCGTCATCGCGGCGGTCGTCGGAGTCGCTGTCGGGGTGCTGATCGCCGTTCTGGCCGGACTCGGCACCGGACCGCGTCTCGCGATCGGGGTGGGGATCGGCCTGATCATCGGCGGAGGCCTGCTCGCGATCTTCGACAGGCTGGTCGTGCGGCACATCGATACTCCGACGCGTGCCGTCATCTCCGAGAAGCTCGCAGAGCCGGTCGTCGAGAACGGGATGTCGATCACGCACCGGGCGATCCCGGCCTTCGATCCGGAGACCGGCGAACCGCTTCTCACAGCTCGGCGTTCGTCGTTCGTCAGGCTGTCACTCGAGGTCTGGACCCTGCTCCTGGTCGGATTCGGCATCCTGGTCGTGGGTGTCGGCCTCGTCATCCACCTCTCGGCCTGACCGCCCGCGACTAACCCGCGGAGCCCAGGGGATCGGCCGCGCGCGCCGCGGAATCGGCGACGTCGCTCAGCGGAACAAGGGGCTGCCCATTGACGGTGAGCACCTCCCAGCGGTCGCCGTCGAGGCGGAACGTCGAGATCGAGCCGTTTCGGATCGCATCGAGCGGGCGCCCGGCAAGGGCAGCAAGGGTGTACCGGATGATCGTCCCGTGCGCGACGATGACCACGTCGCGATCGCGGAAGTCGTCAGCCACCTTCGCGAGGCCGGCCAGTCCTCTGCTCACCACCGAGTCCAGGCTCTCGGCACCGGGATAGTCCCGGTGCGGCCAGCGGGCGACCGTCTCGCTCGAGGAAGTTCCCTCGAGCGCCCCGTAGTCGCGCTCGACGAAGGCGGGGTAGCTCGGGCCGAGTTCGAGGCCGAGGTCGTGCGCGATGATCTTCGCGGTCTCCCGCGCGCGCAGCAGGGGGGAGCTGACCACCACCTCCCACCCGCCGTCGGCGAGGATGCCTGCGGCCTCGTGCGCCTGCTCGCGACCGTGCGCGTTGAGCGGGATGTCGCTCGAGCCCTGGAGCTTGTCGTCACGGTTCCAATCGGTCTGGCCGTGGCGGATGAAGGCGAAGGTCACTCGACCATCCTGCATGATGGGGCTCGTGACCTTCGACGCTCTTCCCGCCTCCGCCTCCGCGCCGACCGGCTCCGGGCTGCTCCGGCCGTCCCGGGCCGCCTATGGGCGAGCCGTGCGCGCGAACATCTGGATCGCTATTCCGCTGCTGGTCATCTCCCTGATCCGGATCGGGCTGCACGGGTGGCTGTTGCCGTTCTTCGCCTGTGCGTTCCTGCTGATCCTGGGGGGAGTGCTTCTCTACTTCCGCAACGCACGCATCGAATACGGGGGTGGCTCGTACACCGTGGTGTCGATGTTCGGCACCCGGCGCACCTTCGTCGCTGCCGACGCGACCTCCGTCGTCACCGTCAACGCGCTGCTCGGGGCCGGCGTGTGCAGGGAGGCGTCGCGCAGCTGATCGTGCTGGGGGCTCACGGCGCCAAGATCCTGAGGCTGGGTGGTCAGACCTGGGAGACGGCCCAGTTCGCCGAACTGGCGAATGACCTGATCGGGCACGGCGTGCACCATGACGCGATCTCGGAGCCGATCACCCGCTCCGGCTTGAGGGCGCGATATCCGAAGGCAATGAGCTGGCCCGAAGAGCACCCGATCGCATCCGGTCTGCTGCTGAGCCTCGCGCTCGTCGTGATCATCGCGGTCGTGGTCATCGTCGCGGTCTTCTCCTCGCAGGCCTGACGCTGCCTCGGCGACGCGCTGATTAGGCTGACGGCATGGCCCGACCCAGTTGGAGAGAGCGGCGTGCGTCGCGACGCGAGCAGGCGGACCCTCTCGCGGGCCCCCGCGCAGAGCCTCGTGCAGACCCTCTCGACCCCGGCGCTGAGCAGTCAGTCGAGGCGGAGCCCGCCCGCGCCGCCTCTGAGCCCGCCCCGAGCGAGCCCGCCCCGAGCGAGCCCGCCCCGACCGAGCCCGCCCCGACCGAGACCCGCCCGGCCCCGTGGTCGCTCGGCACCGCCCTGCGCGGCATGTTCTCGCGCACGACCATCGACGACGAGACCTGGAGCGACCTCGAAGACGCCCTGCTGTCCGCCGACTTCGGCCCTGACATCACCGACGCGATCGTCGACGAGCTGCGGGCGAACGTCACCAAGTTCAAGACGACCGACCCCGCCGATCTGCAGAGGATGTTGCGCGAGATCATCGAGCTCCGTCTCGAACGCCTCGACCCCACCCTCACCCTCACCCACCGCCCCGCGGTGGTCCTGTTCGTCGGAGTCAACGGCGTCGGCAAGACCACGACGATCGGCAAGTTCGCCAAGTTCCTGACGAACTACGGCCGATCCGTGATCGTCGGTGCGGCCGATACCTTCCGCGCGGCGGCGGTCGAACAGGTGGCCACCTGGGCCGAACGGGCGGGCGCGCAGGTCGTGCGGCCCCAGCAGGCCGGCCAGGATCCGGCGTCGGTCGCCTTCCAGACGGTCGAGAAGGCGGTTCAGGACGGCATCGAGATCGTGCTGATCGACACCGCGGGCAGGCTGCAGACCAAGAGCGGCCTGATGGATGAGCTGACCAAGGTGCGACGGGTGGTCGAGAAGCTCGCGCCGGTCGCCGAGGTGCTGCTGGTGCTCGACGCGACGACCGGGCAGAACGGCGTCGCGCAGGCCGAGGCGTTCATCGAGCACGCCGGCGTCACCGGGCTGGTGCTGACCAAGCTCGACGGATCGGCCAAGGGCGGATTCGTGCTGGCCGTGCAGGAGAAGACCGGCATCCCGATCAAACTCATCGGGCAGGGCGAGAGCATCGGCGACCTGACGGGCTTCACCGCGCGCGTCTTCGCGGCGCAGTTGGTGGGTTAGCCGGCGGCGGGCGCACTCCGAGTCCGCCCGAATCGCGTCGACCGCATCGGTCGACAGCCGGCCTTCTGAGAATCGTGTCAGGGGAGCAAGGCATGAGCCGCGCCGCGCGGCTGCTCCCGGCGACTACTCCTGCGCCGCGCGATGCCGCGCGGCCAGCTCCTGGTACTGGATCGCGTTCAGCCGCACCCGCTCGGCCCCCGCTTCGTCGAGGGCACCGCGCACCTTCGCGGGAACCCCGGCGGCCAGCATCCCGGCCGGGATCTCCTGTCTCTCGAGCACGAGCGCCCCGGCGGCGACGAACGCCCCGGCCCGGATGACCGAGTGATTGAGCAGGGTCGCCCCCATGCCGATCAGGCACCCGTCTTCGATCGTCGTGCCGTGGATGATCGCGCCGTGGCCGATGCCGACCCCCGCGCCGATGGTGGCGGGAATCCCGGCGTCGACATGGACGGTGCAGTTGTCTTGCAGATTGCTGCCCTCGCCGAGCACGATGTCGGCGAGGTCGCCGCGCAGGACCGCGCCGTAGAACACGCTGGCGTGCGCGAGCACCCGCACCCGGCCGATCAGGGTGGCATTCGGCGCGACCCAGGCGGTCGGGTGGATGTCGGGCACGTGACCGTCGAACGGGAGCAGAAGAGGCATGCTCCGACCTTATCGAGCGCGGCTAGGCTCGCTCCATGACGTCGACCGACCCTGCCAACCAGGATGCCGCGGCCGGCGCGCCCGCGTCGAAGCGGCCCTCGGCCCTGCTGCCCGTGCTGGCGATCCTGCTGGCCCTGGTCGGCGGATCGCTGATCGGCTACAGCTTTCTCACCGGGATCACCGCCCAGCTCGATCCGAAACTCGCGCACAGCTCGCTCTACATCGCGCTGTTCTTCGTCGGACTGGGCATCGTGATCGTCGGCATCGTCTTCGCCCTGGTCGGGATCGTCCGGCGCGCGCACCGCACCACCGCGATGATCGCTCTCGTGCTCTCGATGCTGCCCTCGTTCGTCGTGCTGGTGGTCGCGGCGCTGCTGTTCCTCTGAGTCGGCGTCCTGTGCGTCGCCGCCGCCGCGATTAAGCTGGTCATCACCATGGCCACCTTCGGAACCCTCTCGGACCGCCTGACCGCGACCTTCCGCAACCTGCGCGGCAAGGGCAAGCTCACTCCGGCCGACATCGACGGCACGGTGCGCGAGATCCGCCGCGCCCTGCTCGACGCCGACGTCGCCCTCGAGGTGGTGAAGGACTTCACCGGCAGGGTGCGCGAGCGCGCGCTGAGCGACGAGGTGAACAAGGCGCTGAACCCGGCGCAGCAGGTGGTCCAGATCGTCAACGACGAGCTGGTGGCGATTCTCGGCGGCCAGCAGCACCGCCTCGAGTTCGCCAAGAAGCCGCCGACCGTGATCATGCTCGCGGGCCTGCAGGGCGCCGGCAAGACGACGCTGGCCGGCAAGCTCGCCAAGTGGCTGGCCAAGGACGGCCACACCCCCTTGCTGGTCGCGGCAGACCTGCAGCGCCCGCAGGCGGTGCAGCAGCTGCAGGTGGTCGGCGGTCAGGCGGGGGTCCCGGTCTTCGCCCCCGAGCCCGGCAACGGCGTCGGCGACCCGGTGAAGGTCGCCAGAGACGGGGTCAAAGAGGCCGAGCGCAAGCTGTACGACACGGTCATCGTCGACACAGCCGGTCGCCTGGGCATCGATGCCGAGCTGATGAAGCAGGCCTCGGACATCCGCACGGCGGTCGACCCCGACGAGGTGCTGTTCGTCATCGACGCGATGATCGGCCAGGACGCGGTCACCACCGCCCGCGCCTTCCAGGACGGCGTGGACTTCACCGGCGTGGTGCTCAGCAAGCTCGACGGCGACGCGCGCGGCGGTGCGGCGCTCTCGGTGGCATCCGTGACCGGCCGCCCGATCATGTTCGCCTCGACGGGTGAGGGTCTCGACGATTTCGAGCCGTTCTATCCCGATCGCATGGCCAGCCGCATCCTGGATCTCGGCGACATCCTCACGCTCATCGAGCAGGCGCAGTCGGCCTTCGACGAAGAAGAGGCGCGCAAGACCGCCGAGAAGTTCGCCACCGACACCTTCACGCTCGACGACTTCCTCAAGCAGATGCAGCAGCTCAAGAACATGGGCTCGATCAAGGGAATGCTCGGCATGCTCCCCGGCGCGCGCGGCATGCGCGAGCAGCTCGACAACTTCGACGAGCGCGAGATCACCCGCACCGAGGCGATCATCCAGTCGATGACCCTGCAGGAGCGCACCACCCCCAAACTGCTGAATGGATCGCGCCGGGTGCGCATCGCGCGCGGCTCGGGCACCACGGTGACCGATGTCAATCAGCTGGTCGCCCGTTTCGAGCAGGCGAGCAAGATGATGAAGACGGTCGCCAAGGGCGGCGTGCCGCAGGTGCCGGGCATGGGCCCGATCCCCGGAGCGAGCTACGGCGGCAAGAAGAAGGTGCAGGCGGCGAAGAAGTCGAAGTCGGGCAACCCGGCCAAGCGCGCGGCCGAGAATGCGGCGATCGCCCAGGGTGTCAAGCCCGGCGGAACGCCCGCGGCGTCGGGCTCCGGGTTCGGTCTCGGCGGCGGGAAGGCCGGCGGGCCGACGCAGGAGGAACTCGCCTCGCTGCAGAAGTTCCTGGGTCGCTAGGTCATCCCGTGACGCGCACAGCGGGAGAGATCGCGGACGATGTCCGCTCCGGTCGATCGACGGCCGTGACCGAGGTCACGCGCGCTCTCTCGACGATCTCGCGGCTGCGCGACGAGTTGGGCGCCTTCCAGGTCGTGCGCGCCGAGCGGGCGCTCGCCGAGGCGGCCGAGCTGGATGCCCGCACCGACCGGTCCGCTCTGCCCCTGGCCGGGGTGCCGGTCGCCATCAAAGACAACATCCCCGTTGCGGGTGAGCCGCTGCGCGACGGATCGCAGGCGACCGACGCCACTCTGAGCGCCGCCGACCACCCGGTGGTGGCCCGGCTGCGCGAGGCCGGCGCGATCGTCGTCGGCATCACGCGGGTGCCGGAGCTCTGCGTGTTCGCCACCACCGACTCGGCGTTCGGCATCACTCGCAATCCGTGGAATCACGAGCGGACGCCGGGGGGTTCCTCCGGGGGTTCAGCGGCGGCTGTTGCGAGCGGCCAGGTTCCGATCGCGCACGGCAACGACGGGATGGGGTCGATCCGCATCCCGGCCGCCGACTGCGGCTTGTTCGGGATCAAGCCGGGTCCTGGCGTCGTGCCGCAGCTGATCGGCGTCGACGCCTGGTTCGGGATGAGCGAGAACGGCCCCCTGGCCACCACGGTGGCCGACGCGGCACTGATGCTGTCGGTGATGGCCGATCGCCCCGCGCTCGCCCACCCCGCCGAACCCGCGGCGCCGCTGCGCATCGCCGTCGCGGGCGGAGCGGCGTCGCCCCTCGCCCCGCTCGACCCGGAGTGGGGCCGA
>DASTNC010000066.1:0-21677 GCA_035721225.1 Pseudolysinimonas sp. | reverse complement strand
GCCGCAGTCTGACGAGGCTCGCCACCACCGCGACGGCCATCGCCACGACGATCACGCCGAGCGAGACCACCGTCGGGATCTCGGGCGCCCAAGCGAATCCCTTGCCGCCGTTCAGGAACGGCAGCTCGTTCTCGTGCATGGCGTGCAGCACCAGCTTCACCCCGATGAACGCCAGGATCGCGGCGATGCCGTACTTCAGGTACACCAGCTTCTCGACCAGGTCGCCGAGCAGGAAGTAGAGCTGCCGCAGCCCCATCAGCGCGAACACGTTGGCCGCGAACACGAGGAACGGGTTGGTGGTGATGCCGAAGATCGCCGGGATCGAGTCGAGCGCGAACACCAGGTCGGTGGATCCGAGGGCGATGAAGACGATCAGGGCCGGCGTGAACACCTTCTTGCCGTCGACGACGGTGCGCAGGCGGGCGCCCTCGAAGTGCTTCGTGACGCGCATCCGGTGCCTCAGGAATCGGATCAGTCGGCTCTCGCGCTCCAGCTCGTCGTCGTGGTTGGTGACGGCCTGGCTGACCGCCGTGTAGAGCAGGAACAACCCGAAGAGGTAGAAGATCCAGCTGAAGTGCTCGATCAGCTGCACGCCGAGCACGATGAAGATGCCGCGGAACAGCAGCGCCAGCACGATGCCGACCATCAGGATCTCTTGCTGATACTTCTTGGGCACCGAGAAACGGGCCATGATCAGCAAGAAGACGAAGAGATTGTCGATCGACAGGCTGTACTCGGTGAGCCAGCCCGCGACGAACTCACCGGCGTGGTCGGCATCGCCGATCGCCCACAGGGCCGCGGCGAAGATCAGCGCGAGCGCCACGTAGACGCCGATCCACATCCCCGATTCGCGGTTCGAGGGGATGTGCGGCCGCCGGAACGAGAGGAACACGTCGACAGCCAGGATCAGCAGCAGCACGACGGCCGACCCGATCTCGAACCAGGCGGGGATCACGGTGGGCATTGGTGGGCGGTGGCCTCTCGGACGGGCCCTGAGCGGGCGCAGTGGATGTCCGAACGTCTCTCCCGCGCGAGCCCCGCTCTCAGAACGGCGGCTCGCGATCGCGACCGGGGCTGCAGCGCTGGAACCCGTGATGACGGCCGCGACGAGGTGGGATACTCCCCTTCGCACCGCCAGCCTAGCGGGTGCGGCAGCCGCTCAGGCGAGCGGCTCGATCAGGATGGGATCACCGGGGTCGACGGTGCGCGAGTTGTTGACGCGGCGATCCACCTCGTAGCTGGTGATGTGGCCGGCCTGCACGGTGGACACCTCGTGCAGCAGGGCGATCATGTCGTCTTTCTGCGCGTCATCCACGAGCCGTTCGGTGTCGAGCCAGCGGTCGTAGACGCCCGGATCGAGGAAGACCGGCATGCGTTCGTGCACCTCGCCCGAGGCGTCGCGCGCCTCGCGGGTGATGATCGCGGTCGACACCTGCCACACCTCGGCGCCGTCGTCGCCCGGCACCTTGCGCGCGGTGAAGATGCCGGCCGCCGCTAGCATCCGTGCCTGGCCGTGCAAGAAGTGCGCCTGTTTGGCGCCTGCCTCGCGCGTCCACTCGTAATAGCCCCGCATCGGCACGATGCAGCGGTGGGCGGCGAAGGCGTTCTTCCACATGCCGTTGGTCGCGACGGTCTCGATGCGGGCGTTGAACTGCGGACGCTTCGAATCCTTGATGAAGGCGGGATGGAAGTCCCAGACCGCGGGCTCGACCCGACGGATCACCTCGCCGGTCGCCGAGTCGCGCTTCTCGCGGATGATCGGAGCCCAGTCGGTCGGCGCGATCGAGAACGATGGCGCCCAGTCGCGGTAGTCGTTGCCGTCGAGCACGAACTGCTCGATCAGGTCGTTGGTCTTCTCGTCCATCGCGAATCGGCCGCACATGCCCACAGTCTCTCGCAGGCGGGCGACATGGCGGCAGGGCGGCGGTGCGGGCTCACCGAGGGGCGACTACTGCGGCTCCGGCAGCACGTCGATCCCCGCCGCGATCGCGGCAGCCCGGTAGGCCGTCGCGAGACCGGCGGGTGTGGCGTGGGCGTTGAGCCCGCTGGGATTCGGCACGACCCAGATCGGCACGCCCGCGATCGTCGCGGACTGCTCCCCCGGCACCGCCTGCTTGGCGCCGAAGGCGATGCGGTACGCGGTGATCCCGAGGATCGCGACGACGCGCGGAGGAGCGGCGGCGACCCGGGCCTGCAGCGCTTCGGCACCCGCCACGAGCTCGGCGGCCGACAGCTCGTCTGCCCGGGCGGTGGCGCGCCGCACCAGACTGGTGAGGCCGATGCCGCGGGCGATGAGGGCGGCGCGGTCGGCGTCATCCAGCCCCTGTGAGGCGTCGATCACCCGGTCGAGGATGCCTGCCCGGTAGAGGGTCGGCCAGAATCGGTTGCTGCGCAGCGAGAACGGCGCCTGCACGGCGACGGAGCGCAGGCCCGGGTTGAACCCCACCAACAGCAGGCGCGTGCCCGGCCCGATCGTGTCGGGCAGCGTGCCGCCACGGAACGCCTCGAGCTGGGCGCGACTGAATGAGGGCATGGTGGTCAGGATGCTAGCCGCCGCCGGTGTCGGCCGCATGGCCTGACGTCGTGGCATGACCGCGCTCCGCCTCCGCCTCCGCCTCGGGCTCGGGCTCGGGCTCGGGATGCTGCGCGTCGAGGTGGTGCGCGGCTAGCTGGTCGCCTTCTTGATCAGCGCCGTGAGGTGCGCGGCCTGGTCGGGCGTCAGCGGCGCCAGCACGGCGTACGCGGCGGGGAACATGGTGCCGTCGTCGATCTTGGCGCTCGGATCAAAGCCGAGGGTCGCGTAGCGATCCTTGAACTTCGCGGCCGGCTTGAAGAAGGCGACGACCTTGTCGTCCCAGGTGTATGCCGGGAATCCGTACCAGGTCTTCTTGCCGAGCCCCGGGGCCGCGGCCGTGATGATCTCGTCGATCTGCTGTGCGAGCTGCTTGTCGAGGCCGGTCATGCCCGCAATCGCATCGGCGAGCGCCTTCTCGCCGGCCTCGCGGGTCTGCGACGCCTTCAACTCGGCGTTGCGCTGCTTCATCGCGGCGCGCTCTTCCGCGCTGAACCGGGCTGTGCTGTTCTTCGTCGTGTTCTGCGTCTCTGCCATGCGCCCATGCTAGGCAGGGCGAACAGGACGGGACTTCTCCGATCCTGCTGACCTCGGTGTCGACGGGCGGGCGATGCGTGATCCCCTCGGGCGTCGACGCGCGTTCATTGCACTCGATGAACTCGCCGCTCTGCGTCAGCTCGGCGATCAGGCGCCGCATGCACGTCATGCGCGGGCTCGTGGAGCCCGAAACGAAGCAGCCGGCGAACCGCCCGCAGACCGATCACGCCGACTTCGCGACGGTCAGCAGCACGACGGAATCCTCGACCGCATCGAGGGCATGCTGGCCATCAGGAACGATGAGGAGGTCGCCGGGCGAGCCGTTCCATGACACATCTTCGAAGCGCAACGTCACCCGACCATGCAGCACCTGGATCGTCGCCTCGCCGGGGTTGGCATGCTCCGAAAGCGATTCGTCGGCGCGGAGGGCGATCACCGTCTGCCGAAGGCGGTGCTCGTGACCTCCGTAGACGGTTGACGCGCTGCGCCCACTGGATGCGGCGATCGCCTTGGTGAGTTCGTGTCGCGCCAGGGCAGGAAGAGCTGACTTCTGCATGGCCGCTCCCTTGTGTCGCGCGGGGTCCCCTTCCGCGATCGTAGCAACCGCGACGTGGCGACGGACCTACTCGGCGGGATTCGGATCCGCGTCACCGCTTGCCACTCATAATGACGACGGCATCCCCTCTGCTGCGCTCTTCTCGCCTCACAAGCGGGATCGTCGCCGCAGGAAAACCCCGGGGCGTGACAAATCGGGCTACCTGGCATCACTGGGTCGAGACGATGCCATCGTCGGCCTGCGAGAGGTTGCCCACGAGCTGCACGCCCGCGTGGCGTTTCGGAGCTTCAGCCAAGCATCCCGTTAACGAAGCAACTCCCCCGGAAAACCGGAGGAGTTGGACGAAGTGACCCCAGCGGGATTCGGACCCGCGTTACCGCCGTGAGAGGGCGGCGTACTAGGCCTCTATACGATGGGGCCGTCACGACAACTTGACGAGTATGCCATATCCAGCCGCGCGCTCGCCAACCGTCAGGCCGGCAGCGGCGCCAGCACCCGCAAGGCCCCGGGCACGAGCTGCACGTCGACAGGTGCCGGTCCGATCCGCTCCCCATCGGCGTACACGATCACGCCGTCGCCCGCGATCCGCACGTTCTTCGCCCGCAGGATGCTGACCTTGGGGTGCCGCACATGCTCGCCCGTGAACACGCTCGGAAAGATCCGCACGAAGTTGAACCGGCTGAGCGGGCGCACGATCAGCACATCGAGCAGGCCGTCGTCGAGCTCGGCATCCGGGGTGATCTTCATGCCTCCGCCGAGCGAAACCCCGTTGCCGATCGAGACCATGTTGGCGTCGACCGTCTGCTCGGTTCCGTCGAGGGTGAGCGTGTAGTGGTACGGCTTCAGCTTCGCCAGCTCGATGCCGAGGGCGATGATGTAGCGGCTCGGCCCCTTCGGATGGTGCATCCGGTTGGCGCGCTCGTTGACGGTGGCGTCGAATCCGGCGCTCAGCGCGCAGGCGAACCAGCGCTGGGCGGGTTCGCCGGTCTCGTCATCGGTGCAGCTGATGCGGGCCGCGTCGATGACCCGGGGCGGACGCTGCAGGGCCTCCCCCAGCGCGACGACTGCGGCCTCGGTGTTGTCGAACGGCAACCCCAGCGAGCGCGCCATGTCGTTGCCCGTGCCCGAGGGGACGATGCCCAGCGGCACCTTCGTGCCGGCGACCAGGTTCGCCCCCAGGTTCACCATGCCATCGCCGCCCACCACGACGAAGCCGTCGGGCTTGGTCGTGACCGCGGCGCGGGCAACGCGCACCAACGACTCGTAATCCGGCTCCTGCAGCGAGGTCACGTCATGGCCCATCGCCCGGAGGGTCTGCACCAGCGCCGGGCCGACATCCCGCGTGGCCCCGAACGAGGCCGAGGGGTTGATGGCGACCACCACCCGCTTGGGCTTGAAACTGTTCGGCACACGGGCCTCCGGGATGCTCGTCTCGCGTGTCTGGACGCTCCTCGTCGAGCGTGCTTGGACTCTATCGGTCGCCGCGGCCATGCACGTGGTTCGGAACACCCGCCGTCTAGGCTCGGCCCGTGGCGCGGATCCGGTACGAGGTGCACGGCGAGCAACCGGATGACGCGCTGATCGACGAACTCGCGGCGGGGCATCGGCGCCTCGGCATTGCCGGCCTGCTGCGCGCCCCTGGGCAGTCTGCACGACCGGGTCGGGTGCCCGCTCCTGCGGCGGTGGAGGGCTTCCGCTGGGGTCTCGTCGACCAGTGGAGCCGGCGCTGGTGGCCGCAGGGCATCGAGGTGCTCGCGGGGCACGGAGCCAGGGACGACGACGTGCTGCTGGTGAGCTGGTTCGCGCAGCAACGGCGCGGCACCACCCAGGGCGCGCGGATCAGCGTGGTCGATCGCCGCGATCCGCGCCGTCCGCGCTACCACCATGTGCTGCTGGTCGAGCCGGTGCGCGCGGGGTCGGGCATTCGGATGCGACCGGTCGACATCCACGCGGGCGGGCTGGCGGTCGTCGGGGACCGGCTCTCCGTGGCGGCGACCTACGGCGGCCTGCGCACCTTCCGCCTCGGCGACATCCTGTGCCTTCGGGGGCGGGGCCCCTTCGGATATCGCCATGTGCTGCCGCAATCCGGTCACCAGCGGCTGCGCGGCGGCGACAACGACGGCGCGGGCGACACCCGGATGCGGTTCTCGTTCGTCTCGGTCGAGCGCGGCTCAGAGGGGGGCGCCGATCACCTCGTGGTCGGCGAGTTCGGCCCCGAGAGCAACGGCCGCCGCCTGGGACGCATCCCGCTGGCTCCCGCATCTCAGCGCGCCGAGGTCATCGACCTGCACGAGCCCGGAATCCCGCGGATGCAGGGCGCCGCCGTCATCGACGGCACCTGGTTCGTGAGCGCCAGCCAGGGAGTGATGCCGGGCGACCTGTGGGTCGGCTCCGGCGGAACGTGGGTGCGCCACCCCGCCGTCCTCCCGCCCGGACCGGAAGACCTCACCGCCTCGCACGACGGCCGCCGGCTGTGGTCGCTCAGCGAATACCCGCGGCAGCGCTGGGTCTTCGCCATGGACGCCGCGCACTGGCGCAAGGCAGCTGCGAGCTAACGCGGGAAACTGATCCGTCGCAGCAACTGCGCGTTCAGCGCCACCACGATCGTCGAGATCGACATCACCGCGGCTCCGACCGCGGGCGGCATGACGAAGCCGACGCCCGCGAGCACGCCGGCCGCGAGCGGCAGACCGAGCACGTTGTAGCCGGTTCCCCATGCGAGGTTCTGCAGCATCTTGCGGTAGCTGGTGCGGCTGAGCGTGATCGCGTCGACGACCCCGCGGGGGTCGCTCGAAGCCAGCACGATCCCGGCCGACTCGATGGCGACATCCGTGCCCGCCCCGATCGCGATGCCCACGTCGGCCCGCGTCAGGGCCGGGGCGTCGTTCACGCCATCGCCGACCATGGCAACCCGCGCGCTGGAGCTGGGGGAATGGTCCATTTCTGGGCCATTCTGCGACGCCAGCGCCGACGGCCGTCCCGGCCGTCGGCCGTCACGCTGCAGCCGCGCCACGATCTCGGACTTCTGCCCCGGCAGCACCTCGGCGAACACCTCGGTGATGCCCAGCTGGGCCGCGACCCACTCGGCCACCTCGTGCGAGTCGCCGGTGAGCATGGCCACGCGGATGCCGCGCTTCTTCAGCAGCGCCACCGCCTCGACCGATTCGGGCCGCACCGTGTCGGCGAGCGCGAACATGCCGAGCACATGCGGCGTGGAGTCCGTCTCATCCAGCAGGTACACCAGCGTCGCCCCCTCGTGAGCGAGCTCGTGCGCGGCGTGCACGAAGACCGGGTCGAGGCGGATGCCCCGCTCTGTGACGAGCCGTCCACTCGCCATGGTCAGCACCCGGCCCGCGACCGTGGCGGTCGCACCTCGGCCGGCCAGGGCCGTGAACCCGGACGCGCGCCCACCAGATGCCTTGCGCTCCTTCGCGGCACTGACGATCGCGCGCGCGATCGGGTGCTCCGACTTGGCCTCGACCGAGGCCGCCAGCCCGAGAACCAGCTCCTCGTCGCCCGGCGCACCGCCGCCGGCGGGAGCGGGGACCACGCGCACCAGGCCCTGCTTGCCGGTGGTCAGGGTGCCGGTCTTGTCGAACAGCACGACGTCGACATCGCGCGCCTCCTCGAGTGCGGCCCTGCTGCGCACCAGGATGCCGCGCCGGGCGCCGATCGCGGTGGTCAGTTGCGCGACGAGCGGGATCGCCAGCCCGAGGGCGTGCGGGCACGCGATGACCAGCACCGTCACCACCCGCTCGAGCACGAACGCCGGGTCGCCGGGACGCAGCAGCAGCCAGACCACCAGCGTGATCGCGGCCGCCGCGATCGCCAGGTAGAACAGCCAGCCCGCAGCGCGGTCGGCGAGCAGTTGCGTGCCGGACTTGCTGGCCTGTGCCTCGGCGACCAGCTTCATCACGCCGGCGAGCGCGGTGTCATCGCCGAGCTTGGTGACTTTGACGGTGAGCGCGCCGGTCTCGCCGTCTCCCCCCGAGTTGACACTCCCGGCGATGACCGACGCGCCCAGGGCTTTCGCGACGGGGATGGACTCTCCGGTGAGGAGCGACTCATCCACCTGGGATGCTCCGTCGACGACCTCGCCGTCCACCGGCACCGAGGCGCCAGGTCGCACGATCACCAGGTCGCCCAGCGAGAGCGATGAGACCGGCATCGTCATGCTGTGCTCGCCATGCAGCACTTCCGCCTCATCGGGCAGCAGCTTGGCCAGCTCGCCGAGCGCATCGGATGCTCCCATCACGGCGGCCATCTCGATCCAGTGCCCGAGCAGCATGATCGTGATCAGGGTGGCGAGCTCCCACCAGAAGTCCATGCCGTGCAGTCCGAACGTGACGGCGAGCGAGTAGCCGAGCGCCACCAGGATGGCCAGCGAAATCAGCGTCATCATGCCGGGCTGCTTGGCGCGCAGTTCGCCCACCGCTCCGCTCAAGAACACGCGGCCGCCGAGCACGAAGATCGCCGTGCCGAAGGCAGCGGGGATCCACTGGCTGCCCTCGAAGCGCGGCCCGCTCAGGCCCAGGATGTTCTGCAAACCGGTCGAGAACACCAGCGTCGGCACGGTCAGAACGAGGTTGATCCAGAACAGGCGCTGGAAGTTGCCGTGGTGCATGGCGTGCATGTCGCCGTGATCGTGCGGGGCGTGCTCGTCGTGACCGTGCATCGCGTGCTCGTGCATCGCGTGCTCGTCGTGCTCGTGCTCGGTGCGCATCGTGTGATCGCTCATGATCAGCTCCCCCGGTTGTTCTGCAGTTCGAACACGATCAGCAGCTCGTCGACCGCGTCGTCGCGCCGCGCGCCGCCCTCGTCGAACATCTCGCTCACATGCGTGCGCAGGTGGTTCTCGACCAGGAGCTTGTTCAGGCTGCGCAGCGACTTCTGGATGGCGAGGGTCTGGGTGATGATGTCGACGCAGTAGGCCTCGTCGTCGATCATCTTCTCGACTCCGCGCAATTGCCCCTCGAGGATGCGCGCCCGGTGCAGCGCGCGCTTCTTGATATCCGCGATCATGCGGACATTGTATACCCCCTAGGGGTATACCACACGGGTACAGTCAATCGAGTGAAGGTCACCAAATACGAACACGCCACGCTGGTCATCTCATCCGACGACGCCCTGCTCGTCATCGATCCCGGGATGTTCCTCACGCCCCCTGATTTCGCCGGCACGGTCGCGGTGGTGATCACCCACGAGCACGGGGATCACTGGAACGAGCAGAACCTCACGGCGATCCTCGAGAAGGCCCCCGACGCCAAGATCTTTGGGCCCGCGGGCGTCGCGGCCGCCGCATCCGGATTCGAGGTGAACGTCGTGAAGGCGGGTGACGTCGTCACCGTCGAGCCCTTCACGATGGAGTTCTTCGGCGACAAGCACGCCGTGATCCACGAGAGCCTGCCGGTGGCCGACAATGTCGGGGTGCTGGTCAACGACGAGCTGTACTACGGCGGCGACTCGTACACAGTGCCCGGCAAGCCGGTCGGCACCCTCGCCGCTCCGGTCGGAGCCCCCTGGCTCAAGATCGGCGAGGCCATGGACTACGTGCTCGAGATCAAGCCGAAGCGCGCCTTCTACATCCACGACATGACGCTCTCGGCCGCCGGCAAGGGCATGGCGAGCGACCGCCTCAAGTGGGCGACCGAGAAGAACGGCGGCGTCTACCGGCCGCTCGAGGTCGGCGACTCGATCGACCTGTAATCCCGGGGAATGACACCGTGACGGATCGGGATCCCGACGAGTTCGCGCAGTTCGCGGAGATGTTCGAGAACGCCTCCCGAGATGAGCGGCGCACGGCGCACGGCCGCGGTCCGGTGGATCCGACCATCCGCACCCGGCGCCGGAAGCGGGGGCGCGTTTTCGCCCTCGCCGTCGTCGGGGCGATCGTGGCGGCCATCGCCGTCTACGTGCCCGTCACCCTGAATGCGCCAGTCGGCGCGGCCGCCGCAACCGTTGAGCGCCCCGACGTTCCACCGGGCGCCCCGGCCGCACTGGTCATGCCTTCCGAGGGGGAGTCGGCGATCAGCGTGTCGGGAGCCGATGCCTCCCTCGGTGCGAGCGCGAGCGGAATCCTGGCGTCGAGCGGCGGCGATGCCGCGGTGCCGATGGCCAGCATCAGCAAGCTGATCACGGCTCTGGTGATCCTGAATGCGAAGCCGCTGACCGGATCCGATCCCGGCCCCAGCGTCACCTTCAGCAAGGCCGATCACGCGCTGTACGACAAGTACTACCTGCTGAACGCGACAATCGCCGCCATGCCGACCGGCAGCTCCATGTCGGAACGGAACGCACTCGAGACCATGCTGGTCGTCTCGGCATGCAACTACGCCGAGGCGCTGGCCGACTGGGCGTTCGGCTCGAACGCCGGCTTCGTGAGCGCCGCGAAGAAGTGGCTGGCGGCCAACGGACTCAGCCACACGACGATGGTCGAGTCGACCGGCATCGACGCCCGCAACACCAGCACGCCGAGCGATCTGATCGCGCTCGGCAAGCTCGCGATGGCCAACCCGGCGATCCCCGGGATCGTGGCGAAGACCGGCCTCGACATCCCGTTCCTGACGGGGATGCCGAGCACCAACACCCTGCTCGGCGCCGACGGCGTCAACGGGATCAAGACCGGCACCCTCGAGGGCTCCGGCTCTGATCTGCTGTTCTCGGCCAAGGTCTCGGTCACGGGTCTCCATCAGCCCCTCACGGTGATCGGAGTCGTTCTCGGCGGGGCGACCCGCGAAACCGTGAACACCGATGTCACGCATCTGATCGACAGCCTGAAGGCCGGCTTCCACGAGGTGCCGGTCGCGAAAGACGGCGAGAAGGTCGGCACGTACACGACCCCGTGGGGCGCGTCGGCGACTATGGTGCTGGGGTCGAGCGCCTCGGTCTTCACCTACTCGAACGCCCAGATCACCTCCACCATGACGACCTTGACCCTGAAGACCGGCAAGAACGGCGAGAAGGTCGGCAGCGTCACCTGGACGGCCGGGACCAGAACCGTGACGGCGCCGGTGGTGCTCCAGGGCAGCATCGCGCCGCCGACCGCGTGGTGGCGGCTCACCCATCCGCTCGAGCTCGGGCACTAGTCGCGGTCGCGGCGCCGTCGGTGCGCAGGGCTAGCCTCGTCATGAGCGATCCGGTCAGGCCACCCCAGTCACCCTCCACCGAGTCAGCAGATAGCTGACGGTCACGGCCCCGGCGACGCAGAGCATCGTCGGGACCAGCAGCGAAGGGCCCTGGTTCGTGAACTCGACCACGAGCACGATCGCCGTGAACGGCGCGCGCATCGTCGAGGCCAAGAAGGCCGCTGCGGCGACGAAGGCGAATGCCGCAACCGGGCCTCCTGGCCAGGCGAGCTCCCACACGCCGCCCAGAGCAGCCCCCGCGCAGGCTCCGACCGCCAACGACGGCGTCAGGGTGCCGCCCGCCGCACCGCTGCCGATCGTCGCGACGGTGGTGGCGGTCTTCACCAGCGCGAGGAGGGCGAGCATGCCAATCGATACAGCGGCCGAGAAGGCCGTCTGCCCGAGGGCCCGTCCGTTGCCCAGGACCTCCGGAAACGGAATGGCGGTCATACCCACCGCGGTGAACACGATCGGCATCACGATCAGAATCCACCAGGATCGCGGCCGAATCCGCTCGGCCCGGCGCGCCAGACCGACGAAACCGACCGCCGCGAATCCGAGAATCGGACCGGCGACGATCGCCCAGACGAACAGCGACGGGTTGAGATCGAAAGACCCCAGGGAGTACAACGGAGTCGACGGCACGACGATCCGGGCGACAATGGTCGCGATCGCGGCGGTGGCCAGCGCGGGCAGAACCGTGGCGAAGCTGACCTCGGCGAGCAGGATCTCCACCGCGAACAGCGCACCGCCCAAGGGGACGTTGTAGACGGCGGCGAGGCCGGCGCCGGCGCCGCAGGCCACCAGAATGCGCCGCTCCCGAGCGGTGACCCCTGCTCGCTCACTCAGCCATCCGGCGAGAGCGGCACCCAGCTCGCGAGGAGCGACCTCACGCCCGATTGACGCGCCCAAGCCGACAATTACCACCTGGAGGCACACGTTGACGACCGTCGTCAGCAGTGGCATCCGCTCGCCGGCAACGCTCTGCTCGATCGACACCAGCCGGGCGGACCACCGCCGAAGCACCCACCAGCCCACGCCGCCGATCAGTCCCGCAAGGGCGAGGGACGCGACGCGGACTCCGGCAGAAGCCCCGGTGACGCCTGTCAGGAATGTGCCGCGCGAATAGCCGTATGCCAGATGCTCGATGCCGTGAAGCGCCAGTGCGACAACGAGACCGCTGAGGCCGGCACCGATGCCGACCAGCGCGGTCACCACGATCAGGCGGAGCGCCCAGGAATACGAAGGTCGGGGCGCGGAGGTCACCTGCTCCACGAGCCCCTGAAACCCCATCTCGGACGAGCGGTTGCGAGCTGGGGTACCTGGACTCGAACCAAGAACAACTGAACCAGAATCAGCCGTGTTGCCAATTACACCATACCCCATCGAAAAGTCCTGATCAGAGGCCTTTTTCGAAATCGACGCCGCCGCGCTGCTCCGCAAAGAACATCGGCCGGGCCGTCGACCAGCATACGACATGACGCAGAGCCACCATGACTCGAACGGTAGGGGAGTCGACCGGACGTCACTCGCGCGCCACCTTAGGCGGCGTCCGCCTACAGCGCCGCGCGGAAGCGGTCGATCCGCGTCAGCGTCGACTCCTTGTCGAGGATCTGCATCGACTCGAACAACGGCGGGCTGATCCGCTTGCCGCTCAGCGCCGTGCGCAGCGGGCCGAAGGCGTCGCGCGGTTTGAGACCTGCACCGCCCAGCTCGGGCGCGTCGGTGAGGGCGTGGCGGAGAGTCTGCTCGATCACGGCGGTGGCGAAGTCGTCGAGCTGTTCGAGCGCCGCGTAGGAGGCGTCGAGCACGAGCCTGGCCTGATCGGCGTCTTTGGGCAGTGCGTCGGCCTCGTAGACGATCGTGTCATCCGGCTGGAAGAAGAACTCGAGCATGGGGCGAGCCTCGCTGAGCACGGTGATGCGCTCCTGGACGAGCGGTGCGGCCTCGCGGAGGATGGCGCGCTCCGCCGGCGTGGGCGGGTCGCTCACGATGCCGGCCAGGTAGGGCAGCAGTCGAGCCTCGAAGTCGTCGGGCTGCAGCATCCGGATGTGGTCGCCGTTGATCGAGTCGGCCTTCTTCTGGTCGAAGCTGGCCGGGTTCGGGTTCACATCGGCGATGTCGAACGCCGCGACGAACTCCTCGCGGGTGAACACGTCGCGGTCGGGGGCGATCGACCAGCCCAGCAGGGCCAGGTAGTTCATCAGCCCCTCGGGGATGAACCCGCGGTCGCGGTGATGGAAGAGATTGCTCTCGGGATCGCGCTTGCTGAGCTTCTTGGTCCCCTCGCCGCGCACCAGCGGCAGGTGGCCGAACCGCGGCACGAAGTCGGTCACGCCGAGCTCGATGAGCGCCAGGTACAGCGCGATCTGGCGCGGGGTGCTCGACAGGATGTCCTCGCCGCGCAGCACGTGCGTGATGCCCATCAGCGCATCGTCGACCGGGTTGACGAAGGTGTAGAGCGGCACCCCGTTCGGGCGCACCACGATGAAGTCGGTGAAGCTCCCCGCCGGAAAGGTGATCGGGCCGCGCACGAGGTCGTCGAAGCTCAGGTCGGTGTCGGGCACCCGCAGACGCAGCGCGGGCGAGCGGCCCTCGGCGCGGTAGGCGTCGCGCTGCTCCTGGGTGAGGTCGCGCTCGAAGTTGTCGTAGCCCTGCTTGGGGTCGCGGCCGGCCGCGAGGTTGCGGGCCTCCATCTCGTCGGGGGTGACGTAGCTCTCGTAGAGCAGGCCGGCATCCACCAGGCGCCGGATGAGGTCCTGATAGATCGGCGTGCGCTGCGACTGCCGGTACGGCGCCTGCGGGCCGCCCTTCTCGACGCCCTCGTCCCAGTCGATGCCCATCCAGGTGAGCGCGTCGAGGATCTGCAGATAGCTCTCTTCGCTGTCGCGCTCGGCGTCGGTGTCTTCGATGCGGAAGACCATCGTGCCGCCGGTGTGGCGCGCGTATGCCCAGTTGAACATGGCGGTGCGCACCAGGCCGACATGCGGCGTGCCGGTGGGCGAGGGGCAGAACCGCACCCGGATATCAGAGCCGGTTGCGGTGGTGAACGGGACGGTGCTCGAGGGTGTTGACATCGCCATCGAGCCTACCGACCTCGCACGACCGCCACTCCGCGCACCTCGGGCTCACACCAGGGCGAGCACCGCCGAGGCGGCGAGGGCGAGCACGATGCCGACGGTCTGCACGAGGCTGAGCCGCTCTCGGAGCACGAAGAACGCCAGGATGACGGTGCCGAGCGGGTACAGGGCGTTGAGCACGCCCATCACGGCCAGCTCGCCCAGATGCAGCCCGACCACGAGCAGGATGTTGCCGGCCGCGAGCAGGATCCCGGCGAAGACCGCCTGCACGACTCCCGCGCGGTTGCGGATGCCCGCCCACTCCGCCGTGCCGCTGCGCACCCGGTTCACCAGCAGCACCGCCCCGTAGAGCAGGCTCGCGACGATCAGGTCGACCAGCAGGGGCGCCAGGCCCGAATCGGTGGGCGTGCGGTCGATGGCGATGATGTAGCCGGCGAACCCGAGGCCGGCGATCGAGCCGAGCAGTACGGCCCGGGGCGTGACGCGCACCGGATCGCGCTGCCGCGGCACGGCGAGCAGCACGGCCGCGACCACGACGGCCGCGAGCGCGACATAGCCGAGCAGGGCGATCCGCTCGCCGAGCGCGAAGCCGACGATGGCCGGAACGACCGCGTAGATCATCGCGACCCCCGGCGACACCACGCTCATCGGACCGATCGCCAGGCTCGCGTAGAAGGCCCAGGTGCCGATGCCGCCCGCGACGCCGGCGACGACCCCGAGCACGATCACCGGGGTGGACCAGTGCGGAGAGCTGACCACGGTGGCGACCGAGGCGATCAGCAGGGCCGCGAACTGGCTGAGGAAGCTGACCAGCAGCGCGCTCACGCGTCGAGAGGCGAGCCCGCCGAGAAAGTCTGATGCGCCGTAGATCAGCCCGCTGGAGAGCCCGAGCAGCGCGATCACCTCTGCAGCGTATCGTCCGGCAGCGACGCGGCTCGGGCGGGTGCGGCGGCTGCGGCTGCGGCTCCGGCTCCGGCTCCGACTCCGGCTCCGGCTCCGGCGACCGTGCCTGCCGGGCGGCTCAGGTGAGCAGCGCGGCGGCGAGCGCCATGGCCAGGATGGCGGTCCAACTCAGAGCGCCGGCGAGCAGCGCGCGCGGTCCCGAGCTGAGGAGGCGCTCGAGCCGCAGCGACGCTCCGATCCCGAACAAGGCGGACGCCAGCAGGGTCGACTGGACGATCGCCGCGATGGTCAGCACGGCATCCGGAAGCGGAACGAAGGTGCGCACCAGCACCAACGCGAGGAACCCCACGATGAACAGGGGAACCAGCGGCGGGCGCGGAGTGCTCACCGCGGTATCGGAGCCCGGCTCGGCGGTCGACGACACCTGAGTCGACAGCCTGCGCCGTGTCGAGATCGACGTGATCGCGACCATCGGCGCCAGCATGAGCACCCGCGTGAGCTTGACCACGATGGCGACCGCCAGGGCCGCAGCCCCCGCAGTACCCGCGGTGGCGACGACCTGGCCGACGTCGTGCACGCTCGCCCCGACCCAGTGGCCGAAGGCGCCTCCCGACAATCCGAGCGGCAGCGCGAGCGCGGGCAGAACGGCGATCGCCGCCGTGCCGTAGAGGGTAACGAGGGCGATCGGGGTTCCGGTGTCGTTCGGATCGGTGCCGCGTGCCGCGCTCATCGCCCCGACGGCACTCACCCCGCAGATCGAGAAGCCGGCCGCCAGCATGACGGGCTCATCGCCCGGGAGCCTGAGCGCGCGGGCGATCGCCCAGGTGATCACGAAGCTCGCGCCGACCAGCGCGATGATGGCCACGATCGACAGCCACCCCAGCTTGGCGATGTCGAACAGACTGAGCTGCAGTCCGAGCACGACGATCCCGATCCGCAGCACGCGGCGGGCGGCCTGCGTCAGCCCCGGCTTCAGGATGCCGTCGAGCGCCGGGCGCGCCGGCCCGATGCAGCTGACGATCACGCCGAGCACGATCGAGGCCGTCAGCCACGGCACGACGGGCACCAGCGCGTGGATGCCGAATCCGGCCGCCGCTCCGAGCCCCGCGAGCGCCAGCCCCGGCAGCCAGGGCGCTCGAGCCACCATCCGGGTCACGCCCGGCACACGACGCCGCTCACCCGACGCTGTCCCGGTTGCGCGCCGGATTGCTGAGCGTGCCGATTCCCTCGATCGTGATGTCGACCGTCTGCCCGTGCACGAACCCGCCGAGCCCGGAGGGGGTGCCGGTCATGATCACGTCGCCGGGCAGCAGCGTCCAGACGTCGCTGATGTACTCGATCAGCTCGGGGATCGGGTGCAGCAGGTCTCGGGTGTTGCCGTGACGCCGCGCCTCGCCGTCGACGGTGCTGCTGATCTCGAGGTTGGTGGGATCGAGTTCGGTCTCGATCCAGGGCCCGAGCGGCGCGAAGGTGTCGTAACCCTTCGCGCGGGCCCACTGCCCGTCTGCGAACATCTGATCGCGGGCCGAGACGTCGTTGCCGCAGGTGTAGCCGAACACGTAGTCGGCCCAGTTCGCGGCCTTCACCTGCTTGGCGATCCGGCCGATCACCACCACCAACTCTGACTCGTGCGTGATGCGCCCCTCGACCGGCGGGATCTGGATCGGGTCGCCGGGACCGATCACCGCGGTGTTGGGCTTGAGGAAGATGAGCGGGTTGTCGGGCGCATCGACATTCGCCGCCATGTCTTTGGCGTGCTCGGCGTAGTTCAGCCCGACGCACACCACCTTCGAGCGCGGGATGACGGGAGCCAGCAGTTTCGCGCCCGAGAGCGGCACGCGCTCGCCGGTCGGGTGATAGCCGGCGAACATCGGATCGCCCGCGAGCACCACGAGTTCGGGAGCGTCGGCGTCTTGGTCATCGACGATGGCGAAGCGGGGGTCGTCTCCGGGCGTGCTGAACCGGGCTACCTTCACGATTCGAGCCTAGCCTTGATGGATGCAGCTGCTGTTCGCCGGCGGGGCGGCCGACTCTGGGGCCGGCTCGGCCGCCGACTCCACCGGCGCGACCACGTTCCTGATGGCGCACGGCGCGGGTGCCGCCATGGATTCGGCCGGGATGAACGCACTGGTCGGGCCGTTAGAGAGTCACGGCATCCGGGTGGTGCGGTTCGAGTTCGGCTACATGGCAGCCCGCCGCGACGGCGTGCGCAGGCCCCCGCCGCGCGCTGAGACCCTCGCGCCCGAATACCGCGACGCCGTGGCTGCCGTCCGCGAGGCGGGTCCGATCGGGTCGCTGCTGATCGGGGGCAAGTCCATGGGCGGTCGCGTGGCCAGCATGGTCGCCGACGAACTCGCCGACCTGGGAGATGTCGACGGGCTGGTCTGCCTGGGCTATCCGTTCCACCCGCCCGAGAAACCCGAGCAGCTGCGCACCGGGCACCTGCGCGACCTGCGAGTTCCGACTCTGATCTGCCAGGGCACGCGCGACCCGTTCGGCACCCGCGACGAGGTGCCCGACTACCAGTTGTCGCCCGCGATCGAGGTGCACTGGCTGGAGGACGGGGATCACGACCTCCGACCCCGCGCGGCGATCAGCGGGCGCACATTCGCCGAGAACCTGGCCGAGGCCGCGGATGCCGTGGCCGGTTTCGCGGCCCGGGTCGCCTGAGCGGCCGACAGCATCGCGCCGACTCCCCCGTTTTTCCCTCTGACACGAACGCGCACTCTCACGCCACGAATCTGGTCAGTCGCGTCAGATCGATGGAGGCGGGATGGCGATACCCCCGCTCCGAGAGGCGCCGGAGGAGGCGCGCGACCAGATCCCCCGGCGCCTGGAACAGCTGACCACCCAGCCCGCGTCGACCAGGCGTTCGTGCCGGTCCGCATCCGCGTCCTGCTGCGACCCGTGCCACTTGCCGTCGTATTCGACGACAACGCGGTACTCCGGCCACGAGAGGTCGGCGATGGCGAAGCGACCGTCATCCAACCGGATCTCCCTGTTCAGTGATGGTTCCGGGAGCCCTGACTGCTCGATCAGCAGGCGCACGAACGTTTCGGGCCGCGACCAGGACCCCACTCGGATGCGCGGCAAGGCCAGCCGCGCCCGCCGAACCCCGGGCTGCCCCGATGCTGCACCCACGGCGTCGTGGAGAGCAGCGAGCGAGCTCAGCGGCGGTGTTCTCAGCGTTCCTGTGACGAGACGATCGGCGACGGCCACCAGATCGGGGATCGAGAGGATCCGGCCGAGCGCGATCCAGACCGCCTCGGGAGCGAGCACAGCCAGCCCATCGACGAGGTGGAGGTCGCCGCTCCCCCGCTCGGTGCCGACGACTCCCGGGCGACGCATCGCGCGCTGAGGGCGCAGCGACGAGACGTGAAGTCGATCGTCGCGCTCGATTCGGTGCGACAGCGGCAACTCGAGCAGGAGCGCCGCGGTAGGCCCGGTGAATCCTTGCGTCGCCGACATCAGCGGCGAGAGGTCGGCGCAACGGTCGCGAAGTCCAGAAGGCGGCCGCGTTCGGGCCCCGTGATGAAGCCGGACGAGATCGCGCGCGTCGAGGCGGTTGCGTGCGACGCCTGCGGCCAGGGCCGAGCCGACGCGGAACGGCACTGCGTCGAATGGAGCCGGCAGCGGGGTTCGTCGTGTCACCGGCACCACTGTGCCGCGCGACAACCTCGTCGAATCCGATCCGGCGCCATCTGTCTGACGAGAAATCGCCGTGTCACTTGGGGAGGACTGTGCCTTTGCGTCAGATAGGCGCCGTCTTCGCGTCAGATGGGCGCCGCGCTGCTCGCGTCGAGCCGCATCAGCCAGCCGTGGCGGTCGTCGACGCGGCCGTACTGGATGCCGGTGAGCTCGTCGCGCAGCGACAGCGCCACGCTGTCTTCCGCAGCCAGCTCGGGCATCCAGATGCCGAATTTCTCGGACTTGATCTCGGAGATCGGCGTGAGCACCGCCGCCGTGCCGCACGCGAACGCCTCGATGATCTCGCCCGAGTCGACGCCCTCGCGCCATTCGTCGATCGTCACCGGGCGCTGCTCGACCGTGTAGCCGCGGTCGCGCGCCAGGCGCAGCACCGAGTCGAGGGTGATGCCCTCGAGGATCGAGTCGCTGTCGGGGGTGATCAGCCGCTTGTCCTTCGTGACGAGCACGATGTTCATGCCGCCGAGCTCTTCGAGGTACTTGCCCTCCTGGGCGTCGAGGAACAGCACCTGGGCGCAGCCCTGCTCGTACGCCTCCTGCTGCGCGACCAGCGAGGCCGCGTAGTTGCCGCCGGTCTTGGCCGAGCCCATGCCCCCGTGCCCGGCGCGGGTATAGGTCGTCGACAGCCAGATCGACACCGGGGCGATCCCGCTGCTGAAGTAGGCGCCCGCCGGGCTGCCGATCACGTAGAAGTTGACCTTCGCCGCCGGCCGCACGCCGAGGAACGCCTCTTTGGCGAACATGAACGGTCGCAGGTAGAGGCTGGTCTCGGGGGCGCTGGGCACCCACGCTCCATCGACGGCCACGAGCTGCTTGATCGATTCGATGAAGTACTCGGTGGGCAGTTCTGGCAAGGCCAGACGACGGGCGGATCGCTGCATCCGGGCCGCGTTCTGCTCGGGCCGGAAGGTCCAGATCGAGCCGTCGGCGTGCCGGTATGCCTTGAGCCCCTCGAAGACCTCCTGCGCGTAGTGCAGCACCGCGGCGGCCGGGTCGAGCGCGATCGGGCCGTAGGGCTGCACGCGCGGACGGTGCCAGCCGCCCCGCTCCGACCAGCAGATGTCGACCATGTGGTCGGTGAACGTCTTGCCGAAGCCGAGGTCCGGCGAGTTCAGCAGAGCCTCGCGCTCGGCATCCGTTCGTGCGTTCTCAGTGCGCGTGACCTGCCAGAGCAGGCTCTGGGTGGCCAGGGGAAGGAGGTTGATCGCCATCTGATGTCCGTCCGTCGTGTGATGTCTAGTCTGCGCCTTTTACGGCGTGCCCAGCTGGGCCCTGATCGCAGCGCCGACCTCGGCGGTCGAGCGCGGTGCCGATCCTCGTGCGGCGAGGTCGGCCGTCACCGCCGCGGTGACCCGTGCGGCCGCATCCGTCAGCCCGAGGTGATCGAGCAGCAGAACGGTCGACAGGATGGCCGCGGTGGGGTCGGCCTTCTGCTGCCCCGCGATGTCCGGAGCCGAACCGTGCACCGGCTCGAACATGCTGGGATACGTGCCGTCGGGGTTGATGTTGCCCGAGGCCGCCAGTCCGATGCCGCCGCTGATTGCGCCGGCCAAGTCGGTGAGGATGTCGCCGAAGAGGTTGTCCGTGACGATCACGTCGAACCTAGCAGGATCGGCGACCAGGAAGATGGTGGCGGCGTCCACGTGCAGGTAGTCCCATGCCACCTCGGGATGATTCGCCGCCTCGGCCTGCACGGTGCGCGACCAGAGCGATCCGGCGTGGGTGAGCACGTTGGTCTTGTGCACCAGGGTCAGCTTCTTGCGGCGCTTCTCGGCCAGGTCGAACGCGAAGGCGACGAGCCGCTGCACGCCGTACGCCGTGTTGATGCTCACCTCGTTGGCGATCTCGTGCGGAGTCCCGACCCGGATGCTGCCGCCATTGCCGACATACGGACCCTCGGTGCCCTCCCGCACGACGACGAAGTCGACATCGCCGGGAGCGGACAACGGGCTGACCACTCCGGGCAGCAGCGCAGTCGGCCGCAGGTTGACGTAGTGATCGAAGGCGAAGCGCAGCTTGAGCAGGAGTCCGCGTTCGATGATGCCGCCCGCGAGCTTCGGATCGCGGGGATCGCCGCCGACCGCACCCAGCAGGATCGCCTCGTGCCCGGCAAGCGACGCCAGGTCGTCGTCGCTCAGGATGTCGCCGGTCTCGAGGTAGTGCCGCGCGCTGAACGGGTACTCGGTCACCCGCAACTCGGCCCCGGGAGCGACGGCCGTGCGCAGCGTCTCGACCGCCTCGGCGATCACCTCGGGCCCGATTCCGTCGCCCGGGATGGTGGCGAGATCGATGATGCGCGTCACACGTTCTCCTGCGGATTCGGGGCACCGAACCGGCGCCCATACAACTGCCAGCCGCCTCCCAGTCGCGAGGGAGGAAGACCGGATTTCCGGGGATCCCGGGTGCTAGCGAGCCTACCGCGCGGACCGGGAGGGACCATCTTGTACCCCGAACGGGGGGTATGCCCCGAGTATGGTCGGTCCCATGAGTATCGGTCTTGGAATCTTTCTGTTCGTGGTGGGCGCCATACTGCGTTTCGCCATCCAGGTGCAGGTGACCTGGATCAACCTCCAGCTGGTCGGCGATCTGCTGATGGGCGCGGGGGTCGTCGTGGTGATCATCGGCATCGTGCTGCTGGTGCGCAAGCGCAGCAGTGTCACGACGGTGCGCACCGCCGTCGACCCGGCAAGCGGTGACAGCATCGCGTCTCGCGAGACGCGGGTCGACCCGCCCATCGAGTAATCGATCCGGCGGCGGCCGGTGGCGACTACTCGTCGACGACGTCGATCTCGCGCAACGAGTCGGCGTCGATCGCTTTGCGCACCGTCTCGAGCAGTCCCTCGGGCACCAGCGAGTCGACGGTGAGCACACTGAGCGCCTGGCCGCCCGCCCGCTGGCGCGCGATCTGCATGCCCGCGATGTTGATGCCGGCGTCGCCGAACTCCTTGCCGAAGATCGCCACGATGCCCGGCCGGTCGGTGTACTGCATGACGATCAGGTGCTCGGCGAACGGCACCTCGACGTCGTAGCCGTTGATCTCGACGATCTTCTGCAACTGCTTGGGCCCGGTGAGCGTTCCGCTGACCGACAGCTGCCGGCCATCGCCCGTGGCGCCGCGGATGGTCAGGACGTTGCGGTACTCGTCGCTGGCCGCATCGGTGCTCAGCCGCACGGCGATGCCGCGCTGCTCGGCCATCAGC
>DASTNC010000065.1:0-18619 GCA_035721225.1 Pseudolysinimonas sp. | reverse complement strand
TTGCCGCGGCCGAGATAGGTGGCCGGGTCCGGATGCGGCCGCCGCTGCAGCAGGCCGTCGAGCACGACCGCGCCCGCGGTCTCGGCCAGCGCGGCCAGTTCACGCAGGGAATTCTCGGCATCTTCGAGTCCCTGCCCCGAGTAGACACCGATCAGCACGACATTCTCGAGCCGCAGTTGGCGGTACTCGACCTCGGTGACGTCTTCGAGCTCGGTGCTCAGGCCGCCGACGCGGCGCAGCGAGGCGCGAGCGTCGCGATCGAACTGCTCGCCGTCGACATCGGGGCCGATGCCGAACTCGTCGACGCCTTCGTCGAGGCCCTCGGCCTGCAGCGCCTGCGCGCGCCCGAGGGCGCCATCCGCTCCGAAACGGCTGACGCCGCTGGCCTTCGCGCCCTCGCTGGCGAGCACGCGGTCGAGCATCTGATCGTCGTTCGCGCTCATGATCGCTTAACCCTAGTTCCTTGTTTTCGATAGGTTCTCTGCATGGCGCCCGCTGACCACTACTTCTCGGCCAGTCCGGGAAGCGCAATGGTCACCCGCACCATCGCGGTGCAATTGGCGGGCCGCCGCCTGGACGTCACCACCTCGAACGGGATCTTCAGCCCCGAACGGGTGGATGCCGGCACCCAGGTGCTGCTCGCCCATGTGCCGCCGCCTCCCCCGGGCGGCAACCTGCTCGACCTCGGCTGCGGCTGGGGGCCGATCGCGCTCACCCTCGCCCTGGAATCCCCTCGCGCCACCGTCTGGGCGGTCGATGTCAACGAGCGAGCCCTCGAGCTGGTGCGCCGCAACGCGCAGTCCCTCGGCCTCGACAATGTCAACGCCGTCACGCCCGACGATGTTCCCGACGACATTCCGTTCATGTCGATCTGGTCCAATCCGCCGATCCGGGTCGGCAAGAACGAGCTGCACGCGATGATGCTCAGCTGGCTTCCGCGCCTGGAACCGGGAACGGATGCCTGGCTCGTCGTGCAGCGCAATCTCGGCTCGGACTCACTGCACCGCTGGCTGCAGGCCGAGTTGCCTCCGGACTTCGCGGTGATCCGCGCCGCAACGAATAAGGGCTACCGGGTGCTGCGTGCGCGGCGGCGCAGCGGCACGGGGATGACGCAAGAGATCACGCTGCCCTGACCGGACTCGCCTGACCCGACGCCCGGGACATGGCCGTCGGTCAGAGCTCCAGCGTGCCGCTGTACACCAGTTCGGCCGGTCCGCTCAGGGCGACGTGCTCGCCGTCGACCGTGTTCAGGATCCGCACGCCGACGACGCCGCCCGGCACCTCGACCCGCCAGACGTCGGGCGCGCTCGATCCCGCCCAGTGCCGGATCGCGAGCGCGGCTGCTGCAGCCCCGGTGCCGCACGACAGCGTCTCGCCGCTGCCGCGCTCGTGCACGCGCATCCGGATGCGTCCCACCCCGTCGACGATCAACGGTTCGGCCGGCACGACGAACTCGACGTTCGCGCCATCGGGCGGCGTCGGCGTCACGACCGGCGCCTCGCTGAGGTCGATGTCGTCGAGCTCTGAGTCGTCGGCCAGCGCGACCACGACGTGCGGGTTGCCGACGCCGACCGGAAGGCCGGGGCGATCGACTGCGAGGTTCTTCGCCGAGACCGTCACCTCGCTGTCGAGCACGACGAAGGGTCCGAGATCCGTCTCGAAGCCGCCGGCCGTGCGGGTGAGCGGCCGCACTCCCCCGCGAGTGCCGACGGCGATCGACTCGCCCTCCGCCAGCTCGACGAGGCCGCTCTCGATGAGGAAGCTGCCGAAGACGCGGATGCCGTTCCCGCACATCTCGGCCGGGCTGCCGTCGGCGTTGTGGTAGTCCATGAACCACTCGGCGGCGGAGTTCTCGGCCAGCGCATCGGCTCCCGCCTCGAGCTTCGACGACTTGACCGCGCGGATCACCCCGTCGGCTCCCACCCCGAAATGGCGGTCGGCGATGCCGGCGAGGGCATCGGCATCCAACTCGATCTCGCCGTCGGGATCGGCGAACAGCACGAAGTCGTTGCCCGTGCCGTGACCCTTGGTGAAGTGGAGTGCGGTGCTCACGGGTTCAGGCTATCGTCGCCCGCGCGCGACCCGCCGACGAGCGCCGCACGCGCCCGCGCCACGCGTTCCGGGTCGTCCACGTCGATCCAGCGGGTCGAGGCGTAGCGCCCGAACCAGCCGACCTGCCGGCGCGCGTATCGCCGAGTGAGCGATGCGGCCTGCTCGATCGCCTGCGACTCGGTCAGAATGCCGTCGAGCTGGGCCACCGCCTGCGCGTAGCCGATCGCGCGGGCCGCCGTGATTCCCAGACCGGTGGGACGCAGCGCCGCGACCTCGTCGACCAGGCCGTCGCGCCACATCCGAGCGACGCGTGCGTCGAGTCGCTCGATCAGGGCCGGGCGATCGGCGCGGAGTCCGATGGTCACGGTGGGGCGCCACAACTCATGCTCGTCGGGAAGGCCCGCGCCGAAAGGCTCGCCCGTGATGGTCACGACCTCGAGGGCGCGCACCAGTCGGCGCCCGTTGCGCGGGCCGATCGCCTCGGCCGCGACCGCATCCACGGCGTGCAGCCGGCGATGCAGCATCCCGGGGCCTTCGGAGACCAGGTCGCTCTCGAGGCGCTCGCGGACCACGGGATCGGTGCCCGGAAATCGGAAGCGATAGAGCACGCTCGAGACATACAGCCCGCTGCCGCCGACCAGGATCGGCGTCGCCCCGCGGCTCAGGATGTCGTCGATCACCGCGCGCGCCTGCTGCTGATAGGCGGCGACGCTGGCCTCGTCGCGAGGCTCGAGCACATCGAGCAGGTGATGCGGGATGCCGCGGCGCTCGGCGATGCCGAGCTTGGCCGTGCCGATATCCATGCCGCGGTACAACTGCATGGAGTCGGCGTTGACGATCTCGGCCTGCCGCCCCTCGGCGGCCAGGTGCTCTGCGAGGTCGAGCGCGATCGCGGACTTGCCGGTGCCGGTCGCGCCGACGATCGCGACCAGCGGTGCCGTCGGCATGGAGCGGTCAGACGGTGGGTCGACGGGCGGGAAGCCCGATGTTGACGGCGCCCCGCGCCGCGCTGGGCCCGGCCGTCGGCGCGTGCGGTGGGATGCCGCACGCCTCGGCCTCGGCGCGACCGAAGGCGTCGCCGGCGCGCGTGCGACGCACGGGCAGGGTGCCGTCGGCCGGCGCGGCGATCAAGAAGTGCGGCGCGCTGCGGGTCACGACGACGCTGACGACATCGCCGGGGCGCGGGATATCGCCGCCGGCCGGCAGGTCGAAATGGACCAGGCGGCCGTCTTCTGACCGTCCGGACATGCGCGCATTGGCCCCGTCACGACGACCCTCGCCCGCGGCCACCAGGACCTCGACCGCGGTGCCGATCAGCTTCGCGTTCTCTTCGCCCGAGATGCGCTCCTGGAGCTCGGTCAGGCGCTCGTAGCGCTCCTGCACGACCTCCTTCGGCACCTGATCGGGCAGCGTCGCCGCGGGAGTGCCCGGGCGGATCGAGTACTGGAACGTGTAGGCCGAGACGAATCGCGCCTGCTCGACCACGCGCAGCGTCTCGGCGAAGTCTTCTTCCGTCTCGTCGGGGAAGCCGACGATGATGTCGGTCGTGATGGCGGCGTTCGGGATGCGCGCACGCACCCGTTCCAGAATTCCGAGGAACTTCTCGGAGCGGTACGAACGGCGCATGGCCTTGAGGATGCGGTCGGAGCCCGACTGCAGCGGCATGTGCAGCTGCGGCATCACGTTGGGCGTCTCGGCCATCGCGTCGATCACGTCATCGGTGAAGGCGGCCGGATGCGGGCTGGTGAACCGCACGCGCTCGAGCCCGTCGATCTGGCCGGCGGCGCGCAGCAGCTTGCCGAACGCGAACCGGTCGCCGAACTCGACGCCGTAGGAGTTCACGTTCTGACCGAGCAGCGTGACCTCGATGGCGCCGTCATCCACGAGCAGTTCGATCTCGCTCAGGATGTCGCCGGGCCTGCGGTCTTTCTCCTTGCCGCGCAGCGAGGGCACGATGCAGAAGGTGCAGGTGTTGTTGCACCCCACCGAGATGGACACCCACCCGCTGTAGGTCGACTCGCGTCGCGTGGGCAGCGTCGAGGGGAAGATCTCGAGCGACTCGAGGATCTCGAGCTGGGCCTCGCCGTTGTGACGTGCCCGCTCGAGCAGGGCGGGAAGCGATCCCATGTTGTGCGTGCCGAACACCACATCGACCCAGGGCGCCTTCTCGAGGATCACCGATTTGTCCTTCTGGGCGAGGCACCCGCCGACGGCGATCTGCATGCCGTCGTGCTCACGTTTTGTGCTGGCGAGGTGTCCGAGGGTGCCGTACAGCTTGTTGTCGGCGTTCTCGCGGACCGCGCAGGTATTGATGACGACCACATCGGCTGGAGCACCGTCGGCACGGATGTAGCCCGCCGCCTCGAGCGATCCGCTCAGCCGCTCGGAGTCGTGCACGTTCATCTGGCAGCCGAAGGTGCGCACCTCGTAGGTCCGCGGCCGTTCGACGGTCTCGGACGCCGAGGAGGAATCCAGCAGGGTCATGGTCCGACTAGCTTACGTCTGCGCGCTGGAGCTCAGAGCGGCTAGCGGAACGTGACCCGCGAGCTCGGCGTCGAAGGCAGCGCGTGCTCGACCGCCGCCCGCACGGTGCTGCCCGAATACCCTCGGCGCATCAGGAATGCGCTCAGCCGTCGCACCGCGGTGTCGCGATCGTAGGAGCGGAGCTGCGCCGCGCGCTTGACCGCGATCTCGCGCGCACGGCCGAGCTCGTCGCTGGTCTCGATGAGCTCCAGGGCGTACTCGATCGCCGCGGGCGCGAGCAGCCGACGGGTGAGTTCGGCCGCGATCGAGGAACGGCCGAGCCCCTTGCGCTCCTGCAGGATGCCGACCAGGTTCTGGGCGAGCGCCATGTCGTCGATCAACCCGACGCCCTCGAGGCGGTCGAGCTCGGCCGCCACGGTCTCGTCGTCGAGTTCGCGCGCGAGCAGGCTGCGCTCCACCTCGCGCTTCGACATGCCGCGCCGGGTGAGCGCGTTCATGCTGATGCGCTCCGCCTTCTGCGCGGCACGCGCGAGCGCCTCGGGCGCCAGCGGCTCTAGCGTCTGGGCCTTTGTCTGGGCCTTTTTCTGGGCCTCTAGCGTCTGAGCCTCTAGCGTCTGGGCCTCCGGCGCCCGGGCCTCCGGAACCTGAGCCTCTGACGCCCGCGGGGCGAAGCGGCCCGACGGGGCGGCGGCCGGCTGCGCATCCGCGGGACGCACCTGCCCGGTCAGAACGCCGGGCAGATAGGTCACCGTCGCGAGGCCGTCGCCTCGTGGCGGGCTGACTCGCCCAGGCCGTCGCTCTCCGTCGGACCGTTGCACGATGAACGCCCTACTCGCCCGACGCCATGCGAGACACGAGCTCGTCGTCGATCGACTCGGGGAAGGCCTCGTCGACGGGCACCGCAGCAGTGGCCTTGACAGGACGCTTCGCCGCCGCGTCGGCCGCCGTCGCGATCCCGATCGCCGGAACCGCCGCCGCCGCCGCCGCAGCAGCCGCCGCAGAAGCCGCCTTTCCGACCTCGCCGATGCCGAGCTTGGCCAGGATCTTGTTCTCGATCTCAGCCGCCGTCTCGGGATTTTCGATGAGGAAGTTGCGCGCGTTCTCTTTGCCCTGGCCGAGCTGGTCGCCGTCGTAGGTGTACCAGGCGCCCGACTTGCGCACGATCTCGTGCTCGACGCCGTAGTCGATCAGGCTGCCCTCGCGCGAGATGCCCACACCGTAGAGGATGTCGAACTCGGCCTGCTTGAAGGGCGGCGCCATCTTGTTCTTGACGACCTTGACCCGGGTGCGGTTGCCTACGGCATCCGTTCCGTCTTTCAGGGTCTCGATGCGGCGGATGTCGAGGCGCACCGAGGCGTAGAACTTGAGCGCCTTGCCGCCCGAGGTGGTCTCGGGGCTGCCGAAGAAGACGCCGATCTTCTCGCGGAGCTGGTTGATGAAGATCATCGTGGTGCCGGTCTGGCTGAGACCGCCGGTGAGCTTGCGCAGAGCCTGGGACATCAGACGGGCCTGCAGCCCGACGTGCGAGTCGCCCATCTCGCCCTCGATCTCGGCGCGCGGCACGAGCGCCGCAACGGAGTCGATCACGATCAGGTCGATCGAGCCGGAGCGGACCAGCATGTCGGCGATCTCGAGCGCCTGCTCCCCCGTGTCGGGCTGCGAGACGAGCAGCGAGTCGATGTCGACGCCGAGCTTCTTCGCGTATTCGGGGTCGAGCGCGTGCTCCGCGTCGATGAAGGCCGCGATGCCGCCGTTCTTCTGGGCATTCGCAATGGCGTGCAGCGTCAGCGTGGTCTTACCCGACGACTCCGGGCCGTAGATCTCGACGATGCGGCCGCGGGGAAGACCGCCGATGCCGAGCGCGACATCCAGCGCGATGGAGCCGGTGGGAATGACAGCCACCGGCGCGCGCTCGTCACTGCCGAGGCGCATGACGGAACCCTTGCCGAACTGGCGGTCGATCTGTGCAAGAGCCGTTTCGAGGGCTTTCTCGCGGTCTGTTGGTGAGGGCATGGCCCGTCTCCTTCGTGCTCGTGGCCCGCCGTTCGCCAGCTGGCGAAGACGGTGCCGGATGATGCGCCCATAGGCTGCCGCTCCTGCTCCGACCGGTGAAGCAAGGTCGGGGCGTTCATGACAGGGCTGGTGTTGCTTGGTAGTTGCGACGCTATGCCCGAGGCCCGACATTTCTCGGGACCGACGGGCGTCTCGTGCACAACTCGTCTTCGAAAGACGTTGGTGAGGAGACTACGCGACATCCGAATGGATGTTCGAGTGATTCGAACGCGGCGTGTCGCGCCCCTGGCTAGCCGCGGGCGGGCTTCGGGCGCCCGGCGCCGTGCCAGCGCTGAGGCGGGACATCCTGCGCGGCGCAGAGCGCGAACCACACCTCGCGCGTCGGGACGCCGGCGGCGAGCGCCTCATCCGGTGTGCGGTTGCCGAGCGCGACGATCACCGTGTCGCGGCGCAGCACCCGGCCGAACGCGCCGAACTCCTCGGCGAGGGCGACCTCGAACTCCGACAGCTTCATGCTGCTATTCTCGCCGCCCGGCGCCATCGCGCGCCGCATGCAGCCCTCAGGCGCGCGCTCTCGAGGGCGGGGCGGGGCGGGACGAGAAACGACGAGGGCCCCGACCGCAGTCGGGGCCCTCGTGACATCGGGCGTGCGATCAGCGGATCGCGAGATCCGCGTCGAACTCCGCGACCAGCTCGTCGGGGAGCGTGTCGGGAACCCGCGAGACTCCCTCGATGATCGCGAGCCGGTCTCCGACTTCGCGCATGATCACCGAGATGGGCGTGTCGAGCGCGTCAGCGACCGACGCGAGGATCTCCGAGCTGGCCTCTTTCTGGCCGCGCTCCACCTCGCTCAGGTAGCCGAGGGCCACGCTTGCGCGGCCCGCAACCTGGCGCAGGGTCATCGCCTTCTGCAGACGGAAGTCACGGAGAACATCGCCGATTTCCTGACGTACCAGAACCATGGTGTCCTCCTTTTCACTCCGACCCGATCGGATCGGTGGTTCCGACCGGGGCGCTAACCCTATCCCGGTCGATATGCAAACTCTAAATCGTGCCGCCTTGATCCTGCCTGTGACGACACCACATGTAACGAGATCGAAACGCCCGCTATTCCGTTGCACGATCCAGCAGGCACTCCCACACGAATATCAGTGATTCGGAGACAGTAGCCGTTCTGATGGATGCCCGGTCACCCCCCAAGGTGAGGCCCCGCGCCTCGACCCGGCCCTCCATCGCCAGCCCCAGCCACACTTCGCCGACCGGATGCCCGTCTTGCGGATCGGGACCGGCCACGCCGGTGGTCGCCAGTCCGATGTCGGCGGGCGCCCCGTCGTGGCCCAGTCGCCAGCGGACCCCCTCGGCCATCTGCCGCGCGACCTCCGAGTCGATCGGGCTGCGCTCGGCCAGCAGCTCTGCATCGACCCCGAGCAGGCTCGACTTGAGCTCGGTGGCGTAGGCGACGACTCCTCCGCGGACCACGGCCGACGCGCCGGGCACGCTCACCAACTCGGCGACCACGAGACCCCCGGTGAGTGATTCGGCGACGGCGATCGTCATCCGGCGCCGGGTCAGTTCGGCGATGACGCGAGCTGCTTCGTCGTGAGCGTCGCCGGCCACCCGGCTACTCCGGAAGCTCGAGGCGCTTGGCGCGCCCGGCCTTCCAGGCCTGCCAGAGGTACTCGATGCCGCTGAACACGGTGAGCACGAGCGCCAGCACGATGAGCACCGCGTTGACCCAGTCGATCCAGTGCCCGACGAACTGCCAGAACGGGAACAGCGCGAACGAGATGGCCACCGCCTGCACGACGGTCTTGAGCTTGCCGAGCCAGGATGCCGCGATCACACGGTCGCGCAGCGCGATGAATCGGAACACCGTGATGCCGATCTCGCGCACCAGGATCACGATGGTGATCCACCACGGGATCTCGGCGAGGATCGACAGCCCGACCAGCGCGCCGCCGGTGAGCACCTTGTCGGCGATCGGGTCGATCAGCTTGCCGAGATCGGTCACCAGGTTGCGCTGCCGGGCGAGCAGGCCGTCGACCGAGTCGGTGGTGATCGCGAAGACGAAGAGCACCGCGGCGATGTAACGCACGGAGGTGTCGTGACCGCCGTCTGAGAGCAGCAGCCAGATGAACACCGGAGCCAGCAGGATCCGGATGGCCGTGACGATGTTGGCGATGTTGCCCGCGCTGGCCGGTGTCTCGCCGATGGCGACGACGCGGCCCTTCATCGGGTTCACCCGCTCGGGGTGCGCACGATCAGCACCCCGATCGGCAGCGCCGGATTCGGCAGACGACGCCATGCGCTACTCCCTGCCGGTCAGCTGCCAGCCATCCTCGTCCGAGGGGCCGTCAACTTCAGGATATCCGCTCATCATCTCGGCGACCGCGTCGCGCGACGAACCCCCAGCTTGCGCGGCGCTCGACGAGGCGGCCGGGGCGGGCCCGTCGCCGCGCAGCGACGCGAGCACCTCGGGCAACTGCTCGGGCGTGACCAGCACGTCGCGCGCCTTCGACCCCTCTGACGGGCCGACGATCTCTCGCGACTCGAGCAGGTCCATCAGCCGGCCGGCCTTGGCGAAGCCGACCCGCAGCTTGCGCTGCAGCATCGAGGTCGAGCCGAACTGGGTGTTGATGACGAGTTCTGCGGCCTGCAGCAGGATCTCGAGGTCGTCGCCGATGTCTCCGTCGACCTCGCGCTTCTCGGCGACGGCCGCCACATCTTCGCGGTACTCGGGGCGGGCCTGCTCGGTGACGTGCGTGACCACCGCGGCGATTTCGTCCTCGGTGACCCACGCGCCCTGAACGCGGATCGCCTTCGAGGCCCCCATCGGCAGGAACAGCCCGTCACCCTGGCCGATCAGCTTGTCGGCGCCGGGCTGGTCGAGGATCACGCGCGAGTCGGTCATGCTCGACACCGCGAAGGCCAGCCGCGACGGCACGTTGGCCTTGATCAGGCCGGTGACGACATCCACGCTCGGACGCTGCGTCGCGAGCACCAGGTGGATTCCCGACGCACGAGCCAGCTGCGTGATGCGCACGATCGAGTCCTCGACGTCACGCGGCGCGACCATCATCAGGTCGGCCAGTTCGTCGACGACGACCAGCAAGTACGGGTAGGGCTGCAGCACGCGCTCGGAGCCGGCGGGCAGCACGATCTCATTGGCGAGCACGGCGCGGTTGAAGTCGTCGATATGACGGAAGCCGAACGACGCCAGGTCGTCATAGCGCATGTCCATCTCTTTCACGACCCACTGCAGTGCCTCTGCCGCCTTCTTCGGGTTCGTGATGATCGGGGTGATCAGGTGCGGCACGCCCTGATACGCGGCCAGTTCGACGCGCTTCGGGTCGATGAGCACCATCCGCACCTCGGCCGGCTTCGCACGCATCAGGATGCTGGTGATCATCGAGTTGATGAAGCTGGACTTGCCCGAGCCGGTCGCGCCCGCCACGAGCAGGTGCGGCATCTTCGCCAGATTCGCCACGACGAAGCCGCCCTCGACGTCCTTGCCGAGCCCGATCGTCATCGGATGCACGCTCTTGGCGGCCGCGCCCGAGCGCAGCACGTCGCCGAGCGAGACGATCTCGCGATCCTTGTTCGGGATCTCGATGCCGATCGCGCTCTTGCCCGGGATCGGCGACAGGATGTTGACCTCGTTCGAGGCGACCGCGTACGAGAGGTTCTTGGCGAGCGCGGTGACCCGCTCGACCTTCACGCCGTGCCCGAGCTCGACCTCGTAGCGCGTGACGCTCGGGCCGCGGCTGAAGCCGGTGACGCGCGCATCCACCTGGAACTGGCTCAGCACGCTGGTGATCGCGGCGATCGCCTCGTCGTTGGCCGGGGTCTTGGCCTTGGGCGGCGTGCCGGCGCTCAGGATGGATGCCGCGGGCAACCGGTACGGCCGCCGCGGCGGGCTGCTCGGCCTGGCGGTCGGGGCCGCGGTCGCTGCAGCGCCGTCGAACTCTGCTGGGCCCCCGAACTGCCCGTCCGCGCCGCGCTCCGCCGCGCTGCCGAACCCCGGAAGCGCGGCCGCCCCGTCCTCGCGCAACCCGGTCGCGCCGCTGTCGACCTCGCCGGTGAAGCGCTTCACGGCATCCTCGGCTCGCACCAGCTCTTCGAGCAGGTCGATGTCGAACTGCTCGTCGCCCTTGGTGTGGTCGATGATGTCGGTCGGCTGGTCGGCACTCACGACCGGGGAGTCGAACGCCGGCTCGGTGTTCTTGGGCTTGCCGCGCCGCCACCACGGCATCGACGACGGGTCGTCGAGCTCGAGGCCGAGGTCGCTGAGCGAGCCGAACTCCGGCGCACCGGTCTCGCCCGGCGCGGCCTTCTGACGTGGTTCTGGCGCCTGGGCTCCGAACAGGTAGGCGTAGAGCTCGCGCAGCCGCCAGCCGATCTTGTTCGGCGGCGTCTTGGTCATGATGAAGAGCGAGAGCAGCGCGAAGCCGCCGAAGATCAGCACCGCGAGCCAGCCGACGTTGACCGACACGAACGGCTGCCCGACGATCCAGCCGACGATGCCGCCGCCGTGCGCGAGGGCGACAGCGCCGTCCTTCGGCTGCGGGTGGCCGCCGAAGACATGGCTGAGCCCACTGATCGAGATCAGCATGATGCCCAACCCGATACCGAGCCGCGTGTTGTCGTGCACCGTCGCCGGATGCCGGAACAGCCACACCGCGAACACCAGCATGATCACAGGAAGTGCGAAGGCGACCCGGCCGAGCAGCCCGCCGAACGTGTAGGCGTCGAGCGAGATCGCCACGTCGTTGGTGGGCATGAACCACTCGACGATCGCGCCGACGATCGCCAGCACGACGAGCAGGAAGGGCACGCCGTCGCGCCGCTCCTCTTTCGCCAGCGTCTCGCGGCCGAACAGCCGGGCCGTGCCGCCGACGACGTGCGCCAGCCCGAGCCAGGCGCTGCTCAGCAGGCCGGGTTCGTCGAGCACCACGGCGTTCTTGGCCGGGTACTTCTTGGTGGCCTGGGCGCGTGCGGCGTTCGAGCGCGTGCCCGATCCCCGCGTCGTGCTCGTGCGGGCGCGCGGGGTCGACGACCGGGTGCTGGTGGCCATGGCGTCACGGTACCCGCGACGCAGACCCAGGCTCAGAAGGCGCGCTGCGCGCGCCCTCGATACTGTGCCCCGGATTGATCGAAGCTACGCTTCGATCACGACCGGGATGATCATCGGACGGCGGCGGTGCTGCGTGTTGACCCAGCGCCCGACGACGCGGCGCACCACCTGGCTGAAGCCGTGGGTGTCGCGGGTGCCGTTCTGCGCGGCGTCGGCGAGCGCCTTCACGACCTGCGGCAGCACGTCGTCGAACACCGACTCGTCTTCGGCGAATCCGCGCGCCTGGATCTCGGGCCCGACCACCACGCGCCCGGTCTGGGTGTCGATCGCGACGAAGACCGAGATGAAGCCCTCCTCGGCGAGGATGCGGCGGTCCTTCAGGTCGGCCTCGGTGATCTCGCCGACCGTCGAGCCGTCGACGTAGACGAAGCCGACGTCGAGCTGGCCCACGACGCGCGCGACGCCGTTCGCGAGGTCGACCACGGTGCCGTTCTCGCCGATGATCGTGTTGCGCTCGGGCACGCCCGTCTCGATGGCCAGGGCGGCGTTGGCGGTCAGGTGGCGGTATTCGCCGTGCACCGGCAGCACGTTCTTCGGCTTGATGATGTTGTAGCAGTAGAGCAGCTCGCCCGCGGCCGCGTGCCCCGAGACGTGCACCTTGGCGTTGCCCTTGTGCACCACCTTCGCGCCGAGCTTGGTCAGCCCGTTGATGACGCGGTAGACGGCGTTCTCGTTTCCCGGGATGAGGCTGGACGCCAGGATCACCGTGTCGCCCTCGGCGATCTCGATCTGGTGCTCCTGGTTGGCCATGCGCGCCAGCACGGCCATCGGCTCGCCCTGGGATCCGGTGCTCATGTAGACGATCCGGTCGTCGGGAAGCTCGAGCGCCTTCTTGAGCTCGACCAGGATGCCGTCGGGCACCCTGAGGTAGCCCAATTCGGCGGCGATCCCCATGTTGCGCACCATCGAGCGGCCCACCAGGGCCACCTGGCGGCCGTTGGCGGCAGCGGCATCCAGCACCTGCTGCACGCGGTGCACGTGGCTCGAGAAGCTGGCGACGATCACGCGCCGCGTGGCCTTGGCGATGACGCTCTCGAGCACCGGGCCGATGTCGCGCTCGAGGGCGGTGAATCCGGGCACGTCGGCGTTGGTCGAGTCGGGCAGGAACAGGTCGACGCCCTCTTCACCGAGCCGCGCGAAGGCGCGCAGGTCGGTGATGCGGCCGTCGAGCGGCAGCTGGTCCATCTTGAAGTCGCCGGTGTGCAGCACCAGGCCGGCCGGGGTGCGGATGGCGACGGCGAGGGCATCCGGGATCGAGTGGTTCACCGCAACGAACTCGAGCTCGAACGGGCCGAGCTTCTCGCGCTGGTCGGCCTTCACGGTGAGCGAGTACGGCGTGATCCTGTGCTCTTTGAGCTTCGCCTCGACCAGAGCGAGGGTCAGCTGCGATCCGAGCAGCGGGATGTCCTGCCGCAGCTTGAGCAGGTAGGGAACGGCGCCGATGTGGTCTTCGTGGCCGTGCGTGAGCACCACCCCGAGGATGTCGTCGAGGCGATCCCGGATCGGCGTGAAGTCCGGCAGGATCAGGTCGACCCCCGGCTGGTTCTCCTCGGGGAACAGCACGCCGGCGTCGACGACGAGCAGCTTGCCGTCGAACTCGTAGACGGTCATGTTGCGGCCGATCTCGGCGAGTCCGCCGAGCGGGGTCACGCGGAGGGTTCCTGCCGAGAGTGCGGGTGGATCGAAGACGTCGGTGCCTGGCATGTGGTCCTTGCTGCGCTTAGCGCGTGGTGCCCGCGACCTTCGGCAATGCGCCACCGGCGGCGGCGTTGCGGTCGGGGCGGAAGTTCGAGAAGTCGACACCGGGGATCTCGCCGACGAGCGCGATCTCGTCTTCGATGAGCGCGGCCTCGGATTCTTCCGGGCCGACCAGCGGCAGTCGCACGCGCGGGCTCGAGATGCGCCCGAGCCCGTGCAGGATGTATTTCGCGGCCACGGTTCCGGGCACGTGCGTCATGACTGCGCGGACGAGCGGCTCGAGGGCCTTGTGCTGCGCGGTGGCCGTGGCGAGGTCGTTGGCGTTGACGGCGTCGATGATCGCGCGGTAGGGCGCCGGAGCGATATTGGCGGTGACGCCGATCACGCCCGTGCCGCCGATCGCCAGCGTCGGCAGCGCCATCGCGTCGTCGCCCGCGAAGTAGATGAGGTCTGTCTGATTGAGCACTCGACTGACCTCGCTGAGGTCGCCCTTGGCGTCTTTGACGGCACGGATGTTGGGGTGCTTGGCCGCCCGCAGGATCGTCTCGTACTTGATCGGGATGCCGGTGCGCCCCGGAATGTCGTACAGGATGACCGGAAGATCGGTCGCGTCGGCGATCATGCGGAAGTGCGTGAGCACGCCGGCCTGCGTCGGCTTGTTGTAGTACGGGGTGACGATCATGACCCCGTCGGCGCCGGCCTTCTCGCTGTGCTTGTAGAGCTCGATGGCGTGCGCGGTCTCGTTGGACCCGCCGCCCGTGATCACCTTGGCGCGCCCGTTGGCGACCGACTTGGCGACCTCGACGAGCTTGATCTTCTCCGGGTCGGTGAGCGTGCTGGTCTCACCGGTGGTCCCGGTGACGACGATGCCGTCGACCCCGTCGTTGATCACGTCGTCGATGAGCTTCTCGACGTCGGCCCACAGCACCTCTCCGTCGGCCGTGAACGGAGTCACGAGCGCGACGAGCACCTGTCCGAAGGGATTCTCTGGCGTCGACACGGGTTCCAGGCTAGCGGGCCGCGGTGCGACTGCGCACCGCGCCGCGTGCCGCTCCGCTTCGTCGCGCGGCACAGCAGGGCGGCGGCGGTCGATGGGAGTGCGCGTGCGACGCACCACGATTCCCGGCACCGACGCCATCCGCTCCGGATGAACCACCGCAACGTGCAGCGGGCCCGCAGGGGTCGGGGCGTGGGACCGGCGGAAGCGGCCGAGCTGTTGCGTCAGACGAGCGCGTACGTCACGAAGCGATACCGGAGGCCGTTGGCGGCTGTGAGCCACGGGGCGTCGGCGGTGAGGGGGGTGAGCTTCCAGACGGAGAAGTCGATGGCCGGTGCGTACGTGTCCCCCTCGGGAGCGAGATCGATCTCGGTGACCTCGAGACGGCTCGCGCGGTCGATCGTCGTTGCGAAGAGCTGGGAGCCGCCGATGATCCACGGGCTGGCGTCGAGAGCGAGGGCATCGTCGATCGAGTGCACGACCTCGGCGCCCGAAGCCGACCAGGACGGGTCGCGGGTGAGCACCACGTTGCGGCGATCGGGCAGGGGGCGGAACCGGTCGGGGAACGACTCCCAGGTGCGGCGTCCCATGATGACCGTCGAGCCCGTCGTCAGCCGTCTGAAGTGCGCGAGATCCTCGGGCAGGCGCCACGGCATCGTTCCGTCGGCGCCGATGACGCCGTTCGACGCCTGCGCCCAGATCAGCGAGATCGACACGGTGCCGCCCTCACACGGCGACGGCCCCGCGGATGGCGGGGTGGTGCTGGTAGTCGTGCAGTTCGAAGTCCTCGAAGGTGTAGTCGAAGATGCTGTCGCGCGGCGCGCTGATCGCCAGCGTCGGCAGGGGGAACGGCGTTCGCGTCAGCTGCTCGGTCACCTGCTCGACATGGTTGTCGTAGATGTGGCAGTCGCCGCCCGTCCAGATGAAGTCGCCCACCTCGAGTCCGGTCTGAGCCGCGACCAGGTGGGTCAGCAGTGCGTAACTGGCGATATTGAACGGGACCCCGAGGAACAGATCCGCGCTGCGCTGATACAGCTGGCACGACAACTTGCCGTCCGCGACGTAGAACTGGAACAGCGCGTGGCAGGGCGCCAGGGCCATCCGGGGGATGTCCGCCGGATTCCAGGCCGACACGATCAGGCGCCGCGAGTCGGGATTCACGCGGATCTGCTCGATGACATCCGAGATCTGGTCGATCTGCTCGCCCGACGGGGTCGGCCATGAGCGCCACTGCACGCCGTAGACAGGACCGAGCTCGCCGGCGGCATCCGCCCATTCGTCCCAGATCGTGACGCCGTGCTCGCGCAACCAGCCCACGTTGCTCTCGCCGCGCAAGAACCACAGCAGCTCATAGGCGATCGACCTGAAGTGCACCCGCTTGGTGGTGATCAGCGGGAAACCCTTCGACAGGTCGTACCGCAGCTGGCGACCGAACACGCTGCGCGTGCCGGTGCCCGTGCGATCCGTCTTGTGCGCGCCGTTCTCGAACGTGTCGCGCAACAGCTCTTCGTAAGGGTGCTGGCTCATCGGCTCGATGGTATTGCGTAACCTTCCGCAACACTGGCCCGTCGGCGGATCGGCGCGAATATCGTGCTCAGCATGCAGGTAGCCGCCGCTCTGATCGGGCTCGTCGCCCTCGCGACCGCGCTCGGGCTGGTGTGGCGCGCCTCGCAGGGACGCGTGACGGCGGCGAGCGGCAACGTGAGCGGCGTCGAACTCGGCGGGCACGCGACCCTGCTGCAGCTGTCATCCGAGGTGTGCGCGCCGTGCCGCGCCACGGCTCGCGTGCTGGGCGCGATCGTGGCGGACGGCGTGCGGCACATCGAGATCGACATCGCCCGCCGGCCGGATCTGGCCGCGCAGTTCAACGTGCTCCAGACTCCCACCACCCTGATCCTGGACTCCGCAGGAGCCGTCCGCGCCCGGATCGGCGGTGCGGTGCGCCGCGACGTGATCGAGGCGGAGTTGACCAGGGTGCTGGCCGCGTGAGTGCCCAGCACGGGGTCGACCCCCGCGGCCCGCGCTTCGGCGCCGGCATCACGGTGGTTCTGCTTCTCATCGTGATCGGGCTCGCACTGGGTGGGCTTCCTGTTGCCGCCCTCGTGATCTTCACCGCTCAGACCCTGCTCTTCGCCTGGGGCGCATTCGCCGGCGTCGCGCGGCATCCGTTCGGGCTGCTCTTCACGCGGCTGGTGCGTCCGCGGCTGAAGCCGCCGAGCGAGCTCGAAGACCCGACCCCGCCGACGTTCGCGCAGGGCGTCGGGTTGGTCATCACGGCGGTCTGCGTCATCCTGACCCTGCTCGGCCTGACCCTCGCCCTCCCGATCGCGGCGGCTCTCGCCTTCGTCGCCGCGTTCCTCAACTCGGTGTTCGGGTACTGCCTCGGCTGCCAGATCTACCTCGTGCTGGTGCGCGCCCGAGTGCTCGGACGTTCCCGCGCCGCCTCGGCCTAGCCCGCGTAGGGTGGGGCCATGGCCCACACGAGCGAAGCAACCACACTCTGGTTCGGCGATCTGATGAGCGGATCCGGCACGACATCCCTCGATTCGAGCGATGCCGCCGAGCTGCCGGTCAGCTGGCAGGCGCGCGCCGAAGGCGTCGCCGGCATGACCACCCCCGAAGAACTCCTCGGCGCGGCGCATTCGGCGTGCTACTCGATGGCGCTGTCGAACGGCCTCGCGAACGCCGGCCACGCGCCCGAGAGCCTGCAGGTCACGGCGGCGGTCACCTTCCAGCCCGGCGAGGGCATCACCGGCAGTCATCTGCTGGTCAGTGCCAAGGTTCCCGGGATCTCGGAAGACGAGTTTCAGACCTTCGCCGAGGACGCCAAGGCGAACTGCCCGGTCTCGAAAGCGTTGACGGGCATCCCGATCACCCTCGAGGCGAGCCTGGCCTGATGGCGGCGACCCGTGGCGCCCTGCGCGTCTTGATCTCTGGCGCGTCCGGACTCATCGGCACCGAACTGACCGCTCAGCTGCGCGCCGACGGTCACGAGGTGCTCAAGCTGGTCCGCCGACACCCGGCCGCGAACGACGAAGTGAACTGGGTGCCGAGCGCCCGCACCATCGACTTCCGCGTGCTCGGCGAGGTGGACGCCGTGGTCAACCTCTCGGGCGCGAGCGTGGGTCGCATCCCCTGGACGCCCGGGTACCGCACGACCCTGCTCGACTCGCGCGTGCAGCCGACGCAGGCCCTCGCCGAGGCGATGAACCAGGCGGCGACCCCGCCGGCCGTCTTTCTCAGCGGATCGGCGGTCGGCTTCTACGGCGACCGCCCCGGCGAGCGGCTCACCGAGAGTTCGGCCGCGGGCACCGGGTTCTTCCCCGACCTCGTCACGGCATGGGAAGCCGCCGCTGCGCTCGCGCCGGCCAAGACCCGGGTGGTCACTCTGCGCTCGGCCGTGGTGGTGGCGCACGGCGGTGGATTGGCGCCCGTGCGCGTGCTCACGGGGCTCGGCCTCGGTTCGCGCTTCGCGACCGGCGGTCAGTACTGGCCGTGGATCAGCCTGTATGACGAGGCGGCGGCGATCCGGCACCTGCTGACCTCGAAGCTCAGCGGACCGGTGAATCTGGCCGGGCCGACTCCGGCGACCAGCGACCGCATCACGCACGCGTACGCACGCCGGATGCACCGCCCCTACCTGCTGCGAGTTCCCGAAGGCGCCGTGAAGCTGCTCGGCGAGGCCGGCGAGCGCCTGCTCCTGGACAGCGCGAAGGTCTTTCCGACCCGGCTCGAGGAAGACGGATTCGAGTGGCGGCACCGCCGGGTCGAGCAGGCGATCGACGCGGTCTTCGCGAAGGACTAGCGCGCCAGCTTGATCGCCGTGCGAGTCGCCCAGCGCGCCCGGCGGCGATCGCCGCTCGCATCGTAGGCGAGCCCCAGCCGGAACCAGGCGCGCCAGCTCTCGGGGTCGGCGTCCACCGCGGCCCGGTAGCTCGGGAACAGCGCGTCGGCCGCGGCCCGGTCGACCCGGCCGCTCGGGCTGACCGGCACGGGTTCGCTCGGCATCCCGCCCTCGTCTTCGAGCCGCTTCGCCAGCCGGTCTGCGCGCACGGCGAACAGCAGCTCGCTCACCATCGCCCACGCGCCCACGACCGGCAGCACGAGAAGGGCGATGCCGATGGACACCGGCACCGGCTGCCGGACTCCGATCAGGATGAACCCGTAGCGCACCGCGAAGACCAGGTACAGCGCGAGCAGCGCCGCCATGACGATGACGGCGGCACGGGTGCGCATCAGCC
>DASTNC010000064.1:0-12845 GCA_035721225.1 Pseudolysinimonas sp. | reverse complement strand
CAGCGCAAGAACGAGGCATTCGGCGGCGTGCAGGTGGTGCTGTTCGGCGATCCCTTCCAGTTGGCCCCGGTGCCGGGAGACCCGGAGGAGCGCGCCTACTTCGCCGATCGCTACCGCTCGATGTGGTTCTTCGATGCCCGGGTCTGGGACGAGGCCGAGCTGATCATCTACGAGCTCGCGACCATCCACCGCCAGCACGAGCTCGAGTTCAAGAAGCTGCTGACGGCGGTGCGCCACGGGGTCGTCACCGCCGAACAGGCGCGCCGGCTCAACGAGGTGGGCGCGCGGCCGGCGCCCAGCGACGGCGCGATCACGCTGGCCACCACCAACTCCACCGTGACCCGGATCAACGCCGCGGCCCTGGCCCGACTGCCCGGGCGCGCCCTTTCGGCCGTCGCGGAGGTGAGCGGCGAGTTCGGCGGTCGCGCCTACCCGGCAGACGAGCGCCTGGAGTTGAAGGTCGGCGCGCAGGTGATGTTCCTGCGCAATGACGTCGGCGGCGAGGGCCGCTGGGTCAACGGGACGATCGGCGAGGTCGTCAAGATCAGCGACACCGTGATGGTGGATGTCGATGGCGAGCGCCACGAGGTGCGGCCGGCGACCTGGGAGCGCTACCGCTACAGCTACTCGGCCGTCACCAAGACGCTGAACAAGGATGTGGTGGCCGAGTTCACGCAGTTCCCGCTGCGGCTGGCCTGGGCGGTCACCATCCACAAGTCGCAGGGCAAGAGCTACGACCGCGCCATCGTGGATCTCGGGGAGCGCAGCTTCGCTCCCGGCCAGACCTACGTGGCGCTGAGCCGGATCACCGCGCTCGAGGGCCTCTATCTCACCCGTCCTCTGCGGCCGAGCGACATCATCGTCGACGAGAACGTGACCCGGTTCATGAGCAGGGCCGTGGCGCTTCCGGGGATCGCGGCAGCCTCCGCCGTCTAGGTAACGGTTGGGTGAACAGCCGCTCTCGGAGTTGCCGCCGCCACGATGGCTTCGCTACGGTGAAGGCTCGCGCCGATACGGAAGGAGGCCGATTTCATGATCACCATCACTCAGACGAAGACCGCACCGTTCATTCCGAACGCCCGCGGATTCGCAGCTTCGGCCTGCTTCGTCGCTGTCGACGCATTGCTGACCGCGTAGACCTTCGTCTCCCGGCAGCGGCCAAGCAGTCCCGGACCTCCGGTTGACTCTCGCGCTGGCGCGCTCCTGACGCCGCAGGTCCCTCGTCCACCAGACGACTCGCGCTCCTCGCTCGGTCTCGTCGGCCGCCTCCCTCCGAGTCGGCCGCCCCTCCCGGATGCCGCCCACCACTCGTGAGCGCACATCCGCCTGCGCCGGCCCGCCGTCTCCCGGACGACGGTCGGCACGAACGAAGGAATCACCATGAACACCACCATCGGGATGCTCGAGACTCGCACGAGTCCCGAGGCCGCCCACCGAACCGGGGTCGAGACCGCCTCGTCGCCGGCCCGAACGACCGTCTCGCGCACCGCGCTCGCGGATCGCCTCGCGCTCCGGCTCGGGACGGCTCTCGTGATCTGGTCGCGCCAGCACGCCGCCCGGAAGGACGCGCGAGTCGATGTGCGCGTCGTGATCGTCGCCCGGCGGGCCGAGACCGAGGACCGACGCGCGCGTCAGTTCGCGGCCGACCGCCAGGCGTTGGTCGGGATGCCGCGACGATGACATATCGAACGCGCGACGCGATCGCACCCCAGAAACGACCCGCTGTCTCCGGACCGCGGGTCGTTTCGTGTTCGGGCTGTTCCGGGCGGAGGGCTCAGTCGCCGAGATGGGTCTCGAGGAAGACGGCGGTGCGGGCACCAGCGAGCGCGGCGGCGCGGGTGTCGAGCAACGCGGGAAGGCTTGCGTTGGCGAAGCCGTGCTCCGTGCCCGCGTAGCCGTGCTGGGTCACGGGCGTGCCGTTCTCGCGCAGCCGGCTGACGAACGGCTCGGGGCTGCCGGTCTCGGGCCAATCGTCCTCTTCGGCGAAGTGCAGCATCACCGGGCACGGGATGATACCGGGCTGGGTGGCCTGCAGCGTCGCGTAGTAGGCGACCGCGGCATCCACTTCACCTGCTTGAGCGACCTGCAGGGCGAGGCCGCCGCCCATCGCGAAGCCGACGACGCCCGCCCGCGCAGAGCCCTCGGCACGAGCCGCGGCGATCTCACGGATGATGGCAGCCCGGGCATCCGTGCCCGAGAGCTGGTCGAGCAGGACGTCGGCCTCGTGCTCGTCATCGGTGGCGACGCCGTGATACAGATCGGGCACGATCACGCGGAATCCGCCTCGGCTCGCCAGTGTCTCGGCATAGGGCGTCAGCCACGGCAGGCGCCCGTACCCGTCGTGCACCACCACGACCGCGGGAGAGCCCGGCCGGCCGAACAGGAGCGGGACTCCCGGCGACGGGATCGGGATGAGCTCGGACACCCGGTCCTCCGTTCCGAACTCCCCGGGATGGAGCGGATGACGGGAATCGAACCCGCGCTATCAGCTTGGGAAGCTGAAGTTCTGCCATTGAACTACATCCGCGTGCTGGGCCCTGAAGCCGCAACTGAAACAGTGTAACCGCCCTAGTAGTCTCACTCCCATGCTCCTCAGCGACCGCGACATCCGGGCCGAACTCGACGCCGGGCGCATCGGCCTCGAGCCTCTCGACCGCGAGATGATCCAGCCGTCGAGCATCGACGTGCGGCTCGACCGCTTCTTCCGGCTGTTCGACAACCACAAGTACCCGTTCATCGACCCGGCCGAGGATCAGCCCGACCTCACCCACCTGATCGAGACCAAAGACGACGAGCCGTTCATTCTGCACCCGGGGGAGTTCGTGCTCGGCTCGACTTATGAACTGGTCACCCTGCCCGATGACATCGCGGCGCGCCTCGAGGGCAAGAGCTCGCTGGGCCGGCTCGGTCTGCTGACCCACTCCACCGCCGGATTCGTCGACCCGGGGTTCTCGGGCCACGTCACCCTCGAGCTGAGCAACGTGGCGACGCTGCCGATCAAGCTCTGGCCCGGGATGAAGATCGGGCAGCTCTGCTTCATCCGCACCAGTTCGCCCGTCGACGCTCCGTATGGCTCGGGTGCCTACGGCAACCGCTACCAGGGGCAGCGGGGGCCGACGGCGTCGCGGTCGTTCCAGAACTTCCACCGCACCGATGTCACCGTGACCGACGCCGGAGCGCCGGGCAACTGACCAGCAGGCAACCGACCAGCGGGCACCTGAGCAGGGGCCCGGCGACTAAGCCCCGAGCTCGGTCCACTCGCCGAGTTGCAGCACGAGCCACGGGCTGAAGGCGAACGGCGCGGCCTCGGTGGCCTCGCGCAGGTCCTCGGGATGGATCCAGGCCCACTCGGCCACCTCATCCGCCGCCGGGGCGGGATCGGCGTCGACCGTCGTCCGATAGACCGGGCAGATTTCGTTCTCGACGATGCCGGAGGCGTCGACCGCCCGATAGCGGAAGTCGGGCAGCACCAGCTCGAGCTCGCCCAGGGTCAGTCCGAGTTCGCGCTCCGCCCGCCGCCGGATCGCCGCGTCCTGCTGCTCGCCCGGCCCAGGGTGCCCGCAGAACGAGTTCGTCCACACGCCCGGCCAGGTCAGCTTGCCGAGGGCGCGGCGGGTGACGAGCACACGGCCGTCCGCTGAGAAGACATGGCACGAGAACGCGCGATGCAGAGGAGTGCTCCGAGTGTGCACGGTGGCCTTGTCGGCGGTCCCGATCGGGGCTCCCGAATCGTCGACAAGAACGACCAGCTCCGCGGCATCCGGATCGGAGCTGACGGAGGTGATGATGGTTTCGTGAAGGTGCGACATAGAGGACCGGTTAGTCTGCGTTGATGGATGCTTCGGGGTTGCGCACCGTCGCTGAACAGCGGCAGACGCAGGTGGATGCCGTACTCGGGCGTTTCTTCAGCCTAGCCAAGAAGCGGGCAGAAGCCCTCGGCTCTGAGTACGTCGAGCTCTGGAACGAGCTCGAGCTGAACACGGCCGGTGGCAAGCGGTTCCGCCCGCGCATGGTGTTCGCCGCCTATCAGTCGCTCGGCGGCTCCGACCTCGAGGCGGCCGCGTACATCGGCGCGGCCTTCGAGTTGCTTCACACGGCGCTCATCGTGCACGACGACGTCATCGACCGCGACTTCGTGCGGCGGGGCGCCCCGAACATCGCCGGCAGCTTCCGCGAGCGCGCGCGATCGGCGGGTGCCAGCGAGGCGGATGCCGAGCACCGCGGCATCAGCGCGGCCGTCATCGCCGGTGACCTGGCCCTGTTCAACGCGTACCGCCTCATCGACCGCAGCGGGGTGGACGACGCGACCCGCGAGCGCCTGCTCGAGGTGATGGACGACGCCCTGTTCGCCAGTGCGGCCGGCGAGCTGATCGACGTGGACTTCTCGTGGATTCCCGAGGTGCCGCGGGTGGACGACATCCTCGCGATGGAGCGCCTGAAGACCGCGGTGTACTCCTTCGAATGCCCCTTGCAGGCGGGTGCCATTCTCGCCGGCGCCGACGAGGTGACGGTGGCGACGCTCGGCGAGTTCGGCCGCGAGATCGGGATCGCCTATCAACTGGTCGACGACCTGCTCGGCGTGTTCGGCACCGAGGCCGAGACGGGCAAGACCACGATCGGCGATCTGCGCGAAGGCAAGCGGACCGTTCTGATCGCCTACGCGACGGCGGTCGAAGGCTGGGACGAGCACGCCGCCCTGTTCGGGGATCCCGAACTGGGCGACGACGATGCCGCGATCTTGCGCGATCACCTCGTCGACTGCGGAGCCAAGGGCTTCGCCGAGGGACTCGCCCGTTACTACGCGAACCGCGCGCTCGCCCGGCTGGTCGAGCCGCACATCCCCCTCGAGCTGCGCAACGAGCTGCACCCGGTTGCCGACGACGTGCTCGCCCGGGTGAAGTGAGGGTCGCATGATGGCCAAGCAGATCGACGACGGCGGCCCGCGGCTCGCCCTGTACGGCGCGGTCGCCGAGGAGGCCGCGAGCCTGGTGATCCGGCGTTACTCGACGTCGTTCGGCCTGGCGGCTCGCCTGCTCGGGCCATCCGTCCGACAGCCGGTGCGCAACATCTACGCGCTCGTGCGCGTCGCCGACGAGATCGTCGACGGCGGCGCGGAGGAGGCCGGGCTCGATCCGACGATCGCGGCCCGGCTGCTCGACGAGCTGGAGCACGAGACCGAGCGGGCCATGCACGAGGGCTACAGCTCGAACCTCGTCGTGCACGCCTTCGCGGGCACGGCTCGCGCCGCCGGCTTCGGGGCCGAGCTCACCCGGCCCTTCTTCGCCTCGATGCGGATGGATCTCAGCGCCACCGAGCACGACCCGGCGAGTTTCGAGACCTACATCTACGGCTCGGCAGAGGTCGTCGGCCTGATGTGCCTGCGCGTCTTCGTGCGCGACACCTCTCGGGCATACACGGATGCCGAACTCGCCACCCTCGAGGCCGGTGCGCGAGCACTCGGCTCGGCTTTTCAGAAGGTGAACTTCTTGCGCGATCTCGCTGCGGATCTGACCGCACTCGGCCGCTCGTACTTCCCCGGGGTCGACCCGGCCGCGCTCACCGATGCGCAGAAGAACGCGCTGCTCGACGACATCGATCGCGAGTTGGAGTTGGCCGCGGCGACGGTTCCGCTGCTGCCCAGAAGCTCCCGCCGTGCGGTCGCGGCGGCGCAGCGGCTGTTCGCCGAGCTGTCCAGGCGGTTGCGCGCCGCGCCGGCGTCGTCCCTCCTGACGACACGGATACGCGTGCCCGACCCGACGAAGCTGCGGATCGCGGTCGGCACCTGGAACACGCCCGCCGAGACGAAGGGACACGACAGATGACACGCGCCGTGGTGATCGGAGGCGGGATCGCGGGGCTGGCCTCCGCCGCCCTGCTCGCCCGCGATGGCTACCAGGTGACGCTTCTGGAGAAGAACGCCGAGTTCGGCGGCCGCGCCGGCTCGTGGGAGCACGAGGGCTTCCGGTTCGACACGGGGCCGTCGTGGTACCTGATGCCCGAGGTGTTCGACCACTTCTTCCGCTTGCTCGGCACGACCGCCGACGAGCAGCTCGAGCTCGTGCAGCTCGACCCCGGGTACCGGGTCTTCGGCGAGGGCTACGACGCGCCGCTCGACATCGCCGCGGATGCCGGTGAGAACATCGACCTCTTCGAGAGCGTCGAGCGCGGCGCGGGGGCCAAGCTGCGCCGCTACCTCGACAACGCCGCCGAGATCTATCAGCTGGCGATTCAGAAGTTCCTCTACTCCACGTTCGAGAAGCTCTCACCGGTGTTCACGCGGGAGGTGATCGCCAGGGGCGGCAAGCTGAGCTCGCTGCTTCTCACTCCGCTCTCGCGGTTGACCGCCCGCACCGTGAAAGACCGCAGACTGCGGCAGATCCTGGGCTATCCCGCCGTCTTCCTGGGGTCGTCTCCCGACCGTGCGCCCAGCATGTACTCGCTGATGAGCCACCTCGATCTGGTCGAGGGGGTGCTCTATCCGATGGGCGGGTTCACCCGCGTGATCGCGGCCATCGAGGCGCTCGCCGCCGCGGAGGGCGTCGACTTGCGGTCGGGCGCGACGGTTCGGCAGATCGTGGTCGAGCACGGGGTGGCGACCGGGGTCGAGATCGTCGATGCCGAGGGGGCCGTCGGACTCCTCGACGCCGACGTCGTGGTCTCGGCCGCCGACCTGCATCACAGCGAGACGCAGCTGCTGGCCGAGGAGTCGCAGCGCACCTACCCGCAGAGCTATTGGGACAGCCGCGTCGCCGGGCCGAGCGCCCTGCTGCTCTACCTCGGCGTCTCCGGCGAGCTGCCCGAGCTCGAGCACCACACGCTGTTCTTCTCGGCCGACTGGAAGAGCAACTTCGATGCGATCTTCGGCTCCGCTCCGCACGTGCCCGACGCGCCGTCGCTCTACGTGTGCAAGCCGAGCGGGGTCGATCCCGAGGTCGCGCCCGATGGCTCGGAGAACGTGTTCGTGCTCGTTCCGCTGCCTGCTGACCCGGCGCTCGGGCACGGTGGTGTCGACGGGGGCGGCGATGCGACGATCGAAGCCCTGGCCGATTCGGTGATCGCGCAGATCGCGGCGGCGGCAGGCATCCCGGATCTCGCGGCACGCATCACCGTTCGGCGCACCGTCGGCCCTGCCGACTTCGTCGACAACCTCAACTCCTGGAAGGGGAGCGCCCTCGGGCCGGCGCACACGCTGCGGCAGAGCGCGTTCTTCCGCGCCGGAAATGTGAGCACCAAGGTCGGCAACCTCTACTTCGCCGGGTCGTCGACCATCCCGGGCATCGGGCTGCCGATGTGCCTGATCAGCGCGGAACTCGTCGTGAAGCGGCTGCGCGGCGACATCTCGCCCTCGCCGTTGGCCGAGCCCTTGCAGGCCAGCCGGTGAGTGCTCTCTACCTGATCGGCCTGCTCGTCGCGCTGACCGGCATGGTCGTGCTCGACCTGCGGTTCCGGCTGTTCTTCGGCACGGCGCCGGTGCGCGCGGCGATCACCCTCGTGCTGGGTGTCGCCTTCTTCCTGGCGTGGGATGCCGCGGGCATCGGTCTCGGGATCTTCTTCCGCGGCACCACCTCCCTGCTGGTCGGGCTGCAGCTGGCGCCCGAGCTGCCGCTCGAGGAGCTGTTCTTCCTCACGCTGCTCTGCTACCTGACGATGAACGTCTATGGCGCGCTGGTCGGGTGGTCGAGCAGCCGGCGAGACCGGCGAATCGAGCCCACGACGCGATGATGACTTACTGGCTGCTCAATCTCGCCTTCCTGGCGCTCGTCGTCGTGGTCGTGGTCGCCACCCTCGTCTCCCGTCGCGCACCGAGCTGGCGGCTGGTCGGTCTCGCCGCGATTCCGCTCGTCATCCTCACCGCGGTGTTCGACAACGTGCTGGTCGGCGTGGGGATCGTCGCCTACGACCCGCACCGGATCTCGGGGGTGCGGCTCGGCGTCGCCCCGGTCGAGGACTTCGCCTACGCGATCGCGGCCGTCGTGCTGCTGCCGTGCCTGTGGTCGCTGCTGACTCCCCGAGCCGCCGGGGCCCCGCGTTCCACCGAGGCGCCCCGATGATCCGCGACCTGTTCCTGGCCAGCAGGCCGCTCAGCTGGGTGAACACGGCCTTTCCGTTCGCGGCCGCATACTTCGTGGCCACCGGTCGCGTCGACGCGCCGCTGATCGTCGGCACGCTGTTCTTCCTGATCCCGTACAACCTCGCGATGTACGGCATCAACGACGTCTTCGACTACGAGTCCGACCTGCGCAACCCGCGCAAGGGCGGGGTCGAAGGCGCGCTGCTCGCGCCCGAGCACCACCGGGCGACGCTGTGGTCCGCCATCCTGCTGCCCGTCCCGTTCGTCATCTACCTGGTCGTCGTCGGAGGGTGGCTCAGCGACATCATCCTGGCGATCAGCCTGTTCGCGGTAGTCGCCTACTCGGCGAAGGGCCTGCGCTTCAAGGAGCGGCCGTTCCTCGACTCGATCACCTCCAGCACGCACTTCGTGAGCCCTGCCGTGTTCGGCCTCGCCCTCGCGGCGGCGAGGCCCACCTGGCCGCTCGTCGCGCTGTTGATCGCCTACTTCCTCTGGGGCGCCGCCTCGCACGCGTTCGGCGCCGTGCAGGACATCGAGGCCGACCGCCAGGGCGGGATCGGCTCGATCGCCACGGTGATCGGCGCCCGCGCCACGGTCCGGCTCTCCTTGGCGCTCTATCTGCTGGCCGGCGTGCTGCTGCTCTTCACGAGCTGGCCGGGCCAGCTGGCCGCGCTGCTCGTGCTGCCCTACGCCGCCAATGTCGCGCCGTGGTGGAACGTCCGCGACGCGGATGCCGCGGCCGCGAACCGCGGGTGGCGGCGTTTTCTCTGGCTGAACTTCGTGACCGGTTTTGCGGTGACGATGCTGCTGATCGCGTGGGTGCTGCTGCGCCGGTGATCAGCGCTGGGCGCGGTCCGGCCCTTTCACGGGCAGCAGGATCACCAGCCCCACGAAGATGACCAGCACGATTCCGAGGATGCCGAAGTACTGCTGCCCCGAGATCGTCACGAACAGCGTGAACAGTGCGGGCGCGATGAACGTCGCAGCTCGACCCGTGGTGGCGTAGAGGCCGAAGACCTCGCCCTCGCGACCGGCCGGAACGAGCCGCGACAAGAAGGTGCGACTGGCCGATTGGGCCGGGCCGACGAAAAGGCAGAGGGCGAGACCCGCCGTCCAGAAGACGATCTGGCCTCCGTCGTGCAACAGGAACACGAGCATTCCGCTGACGACCAGGCCGATGAGAGCCGTGATGATCACGGGCTTGGGGCCGACCCGGTCATCCAGGGTTCCGACGGCTACCGTCGAGAGGCCGGCGACGATGTTGGCCGCAATGGCGAAGATGATCACCTCGCCGGCTGAGAACCCGAACGTGCCGGCCGCGAGGACGCCGCCGAAGGTGAAGACACCGGTCAGTCCGTCGCGGAAGATGGCGCTCGCCAAGAGGAACCAGATCGTCCTGCGGCTCTCGCGCCACAGCGCCGCGATGTCCTTGCCGAGCCGGACGTACGCGGCGAAGAAGCCGACCCGGTCGCGGGTGACGGCGGCGGGCGGCTGGTACTCGGGCACCGCGAGGAGCACCGGCAGAGCTGAGGCGAGGAACCACACCGCGGCGATCACCATCGACACCCGCACCGACAGTCCGTTGGCCGAGGTGACGCCGAAGAGGCCGACGTCGGGGTGGATGAAGCCGAAGTACAGGATGAGCAGCAGCACGATCCCGCCGAAGTAGCCCATCGCCCAGCCGAACCCGCTGACCCGGCCCACGGTCGTGCGCGTCGAGACCTGAATGAGCATGGCGTTGTAGTTGACGGCCGCGAGTTCGTAGAACACGGTCCCGACGCCGAGCAGGCCGACCCCCAGCCACAGCAGCGCAGGACTCGGGGTGACGAAGGAGAGCGCCGCGATGCAGAGCACCACCACGCCCGTGTTCACCGCGAGCCAGAACTTGCGGCGCCCGGATCCATCGGAGCGCTGGCCGGTGACCGGAGCCAGCAGCAGCACCACCAACCCTGAGATGGTGAGGCCCAGGCCGATCGCCGAGGAAGCCGCGACCGTGCCTCCGAACCCCTTCGTGCTGGTCAGGTAGACCGTGAAGACGAAGGTGGTGACGACCGCGTTGAAGGCCGACGATCCCCAATCCCAGAACGCCCACGCCACGACCTGCTTGCCGGGGATCTTGCGGTCGGCTTGCAGCTCGAGCCCGGGCACGAGGGTCGGGCTTCCGACGGGTCCTGGTCCGTACTGATCGGTCATGGCAGCACGCTACTTCCGTCGGGTGAACGCACGATGCTGTGCGTGGTCACATCCTGCCGTCCGCGAGAGGAAATATCGACAGCGCCACGGTGGTTGAGCCTAGTGCGCTCAAGTTTTTGAACCGAGAACTTGACAAGGTTATCCACAGGCTGGAAAACTTGATATCGCTCGACTCAAGTCGGGCATCCGGACTTTCAAGGAGCAAACACTCACATGGCTCGAGCAGTTGGAATCGACCTCGGAACCACCAACTCGGTGGTTGCCGTGCTCGAAGGTGGCGAGCCCACCGTCATCGCGAACGCAGAAGGTTTCCGCACGACCCCGTCGGTCGTGGCCTTCACCAAAGACGGCGAGGTGCTGGTCGGCGAGACCGCCAAGCGCCAGGCCGTGACGAACGTCGACCGCACCATCTCATCGGTCAAGCGCCACATGGGCACCGACTGGAAGGTCGAGATCGACAGCAAGAAGTACACCGCGCAAGAGATCTCGGCGCGCATTCTGGCCAAGCTGAAGCGCGACGCCGAGCAGTACCTGGGCGAAGACGTCACGGATGCCGTGGTCACCGTGCCGGCGTACTTCAACGACGCCGAGCGCCAGGCCACCAAGGAGGCCGGCGAGATCGCGGGCCTCAACGTGCTGCGCATCATCAACGAGCCGACCGCCGCCGCCCTCGCCTACGGCCTCGACCGCGGGAAAGAGGATGAGCTCATCCTCGTCTTCGACCTCGGTGGCGGCACCTTCGACGTCTCGCTGCTCGAGGTGGGCAAGGACGACGACTTCAGCACCATCCAGGTGCGCTCCACCGCCGGTGACAACCGGCTCGGCGGCGACGACTGGGACCAGCGGATCGTCGACTACCTGATCAAGAAGTTCAAGGACACCACGGGCGTCGACGTCAGCAACGACAAGATCGCCAAGCAGCGCCTGAAGGAGGCGGCGGAGCAGGCCAAGAAGGAGCTGTCGAGTTCGACCAGCACCAACATCCAGCTCCCCTACCTCTCGCTGACCGAGAACGGACCGGCCAACCTCGACGAGTCGCTCACGCGCGCCCAGTTCGAGCAGATGACGAGCGACCTGCTCGACCGCACCAAGAAGCCCTTCGAGGACGTCATCAAAGAGGCGGGCATCAAGGTCGGCGACATCTCGCACGTGGTGCTGGTCGGCGGATCGACCCGCATGCCCGCCGTCACCGAGCTGGTCAAGAAGCTCACCGGCGGCCAGGAGCCCAACAAGGGCGTCAACCCGGACGAGGTGGTCGCCGTGGGCGCCGCCCTCCAGGCCGGCGTGCTGAAGGGCGAGCGCAAAGACGTCCTCCTCATCGACGTCACTCCGCTGAGCCTCGGAATCGAGACCAAGGGCGGGATCATGACCAAGCTCATCGAGCGCAACACGGCCATCCCGACCAAGCGGAGCGAGACCTTCACCACGGCCGACGACAACCAGCCGTCGGTCGCGATCCAGGTCTTCCAGGGCGAGCGCGAGTTCACCCGCGACAACAAGCCGCTCGGCACCTTCGAGCTGACCGGCATCGCGCCGGCCCCTCGCGGCGTCCCCCAGATCGAGGTCACCTTCGACATCGACGCGAACGGCATCGTGCACGTCGGCGCCAAAGACAAGGGCACCGGCAAGGAGCAGTCGATGACCATCACGGGCGGCTCCTCGCTGCCCAAGGAGGACATCGAGCGCATGGTGCGCGAGGCCGAGGAGCACGCCGCAGAAGACAAGGCGCGCCGCGAGGCCGCCGAGGTGCGCAACAACGCCGAGCAGCTCGCCTACTCGATCGACAAGCTGATCAAGGAGAACGACGACAAGCTGCCGGACGACGTGAAGACCGAGGTCCAGGCCGACGTCGATGCGCTCAAGACGGCGCTGCAGTCCGAGGACGAGGCGGCCGTGAAGACCGCGTTCGACAAGCTCAACGAGAGTCAGACCAAGCTCGGCGAGGCCATCTATGCGGCCGGATCCAGCGAGGAGTCGTCCACCGAGGGCAGCCAGGAGCCGACCGCCGAATCGACGGACGAAGACATCGTCGACGCCGAGATCGTGGAAGAAGACGAGCCCAAAGAGCCCAAGGAGCCCAAGGGGCCGAAGAAGTAGCGATGGCTGTTCACGACAAGGGCCCGACAGGCCCGAACGACTCTGACGAGCCGGTCATCCGCGACAAGCGGAAGATCGATCCCGAGACCGGTGAGGCGCGCGACGACACCGTCGACCAGGCCGACGGCCTGATTCAGGCGGAAGGCCCCGACGTCGAACTGAGCGATGAGGATGCGGCGCTGCTGGCCGAGGCCGAGCGCGACCTCGTCGGCGAGTACCGCGACCGCGCGGCCCGCGCGGAGGCGGAGTTGAAGAACTTCCGCACCCGCGTCGAGCGCGATCGCGTGGCGAACCGCGAGGCCGTGATCGCCGAGGTGATCCGCACGCTGCTTCCCGCGATCGACGATCTCGATCGCGCCGAGGCGCACGGCGACCTGACAGAGGGCAGCCCGCTGGCGATCGTCGCGCAGAAGATGCGCGCCGGCTTCGATCGTTACGGCCTGCGCCACGTCGGTCAGGTCGGCGAGCCCTTCGACCCGCAGGT
>DASTNC010000063.1:0-28289 GCA_035721225.1 Pseudolysinimonas sp. | reverse complement strand
CGCCGCCAACACCTCACCCGTGTCAGGATCAAACTGCAGATGCTTGCGAAGTTCCTTCGTCATACGTGATCATCTCCACGCCGCAACCCTCAGGCCGCGACATCACGCCGAACCACTTACACAAGATTCCTTACAGACCCCCACCTGGTTCACACCATGCTTATCCGTATACGTCGTCGAATACTCATCCCGCGACGTCACCCTCGCCGACCCCTGATCAAACGTCAGATCCGGCTTCGCCGTCGGTGCCGCCGGAGTCGGTACAACGGGGGCATCGAACTTTCCGGCCTGCGACTTCGGGCCCGAGGATGAGATCGCGGGCGACACGATGGGCGGCGCTGGAAGTGGCGAGGTCGACACGGGCGCCGCCTGCGCCGGAAGCGGAGTCAAGATCCCGACAACCAACGCGACGACCGCCAGGAACGGAACAAGCACACGACGAGCAGACAGCAGACGAACCATGACAACATCCCGCGGAAGAGAGCCACGAGCTGCCAACGGTTCGCTCGACCGAGAAAGCCTCAACGCTGTCCCGGTGAGCACACGCTAGCGGGACATGAGCATCGCCTGAAAGATCCTTATGTGAACATTGTGTTTCCGGTCTACCCCACAACGGGGGTCACGGGACTACACCCGCTCAAGCCCCGCCAGCAGATCCCCGAGCAGGTCGTCGGCCCCTTCGATCCCCACCGAGAGCCGGACCACGTTCTCGGGGACCTCGAGCGCGGTGCCCTTCACCGAAGCGTGCGTCATCTCGGCCGGGTAGCACATGAGCGACTCCACGCCGCCGAGCGATTCCGCGAGCTGGAAAAGCTTCGTCGACTCCGCGAGCTTGCGCGCCGCCGCGCCGTCGGCGAGCTGCAGCGAGATCATGCCGCCGAAGCTCTTCATCTGCCGCGCCGCGAGCTCGTGGCCCGGGTGGTCGGGCAGGCCCGGGTAGTAGACCTGGCTGACCTTGGGATGCCCGACCAGGTTCTCGGCGATGGTCTGCGCATTCGACGAGTGGCGATCCATGCGCACCGCGAGGGTCTTGATGCCTCGGATGGTGAGCCAGGCATCCATCGGGCTCGAGACCGCGCCGACCCCGAACTGCAGGAACGCCACCTTATCGGCCAGGCTCTCACCCCCGATTTGCGTCTCGTTCTTCACGATGACCGCGCCGCCGAGCACATCGCTGTGCCCGCCGAGGTACTTCGTGGTGGAATGCGTCACCACGTCGGCGCCGAGCGACAGCGGCTGCTGCAGGTAGGGCGAGGCGAAGGTGTTGTCGACGACGACGATCGCTCCGGCCGCATGGGCGAGTTCGGCGACGCCGGCGATATCGGTGATCTTCATCAGGGGGTTGCTCGGGGTTTCGACCCAGACCACCTTGGTGGCGCCGGGGCGGATATGCGATTTCACCGCATCCAGATCGCTCATGTCGACGCTCGAGAGCGAGACGCCCCACGGCACGTGCACGCGATCGACCAGCCGGTGCGACCCGCCGTAGACGTCGTTGCCCATCAGCACGTGATCGTTCGGATGCAGGATGGCGCGTAGCAGCGTGTCTTCACCGGCGAGTCCGCTGGCGAAGCTGAACGCCCGGTCGCCGCCTTCGAGGGCGGCGAGCAGCGTCTGGAGCGCATCCCGGGTCGGGTTGCCGCCACGCGCGTACTCGTAGCCGTTGCGGAACCCGCCGATGCCGTCTTGCACGAAGGTGGTCGTGAAGTAGATCGGCGGGATCACCGCTCCCGTGGTGGGGTCGAAGCCCTGACCGGCGTGGATCGCGGTGGTCGAGAAATCGGCGGAGTGCTCTGACGAGGTCATGGCGGCTTTCTGTTAAGCAGGTGACGGATCGGGGGGTTCGCTTGTCAGCGACCGGCGGAGCCTCACACTGGAACTATGGCGATACGGGGTGCTGCATGAATCCTTCTCCCTCCGGTGATCAGTTCGAGATCACCCACGGTCGGCAGCGAGCCACGATCGTGGAAGTCGGCGGCGGCATCCGCTCATTCACGGATGCCGAGAGGGACGTGCTCCAACCCTACGCAGCCGACGCGATGTGTGACGGCGCGCACGGCGCTCCGTTGATCCCCTGGCCGAACCGACTGGGCGACGGCCGCTACCGATTCGACGGCATCGACTACCAGGTGGCGCTGAATGAGCCCGAGAAGGCCAATGCCATCCACGGCTTTCTGAGGTGGAGGTCGTGGCGAGCCGTGGAGCACGCCGCCGATCGGGTCGTCATGGGCACGCAGCTGCACCCGCTCGAGGGGTACCCGTTCTCACTCGATGTGCGTGTCGCCTACGTTCTCGCCGATGACGGCCTCACGGTCACCACGACCGCCCGGAACACCGGCGCACACGCGCTGCCCTACGGGTGCGGCCAACACCCCTATCTGTCGCCGGGCGGCGACACCACCATCGACGACTGCCTGTTGCAGTTCGACGCGTCGACCCGCATCACGACGGATGCGCAGCGGCAGCTGCCCACAGGAGCCGAGGCGGTCGCCGGCGGCGAGTTCGACTTCAGCACCCCTCGCCCCCTCGGCGATCTCGAGATCGACTACGCCTTCACCGACCTGGCCCGGGATGCCGAAGGCCGCGCCTGGGTGCGCCTGACCGGCCGAGACGGGCGAACGGTCGCGCTCTGGGCGGACGAGGCCTACCCGCTGCTCGAGCTCTACACCGCCGACACGCTGAGCGATTCGCGACGCCGAAAGGGCCTCGGCAGCGAGCCGATGACTTGCCCGCCGAACGCGTTCGCCACGGGCGAGCGGGTGATCCGACTCGAGCCGGGCGACTCGGCGACGGCGAGCTGGGGCGTCCGGCTGATCTGACTGTCGAACTGCCGGCCTGTCGAGGCTGCCGGTCAGCCGACGCGGTACCGCTCCGCCTCGCCCTCGCGCAGGGTGAGCCCGTTGCCCGGCACCTCGCGCGGCGTGATGGTCCCGCCCTGCGGGTCGAGCGTGCCATCGAAGAACATGTTCTCGATGCGCACGTGGTCGTGGAACCACTCCAGATGGCGAAGATTCGGGGTGGCCGCGGCCACATGCGCGTGCAGGTGCGGACCGCAATGGCCCGAGACCTCGAGCCCGTGGCTCGCCGCGACGGCGGCCGCGCGCAGCCACTCGCTGATCCCGCCGCACCGACTGGCATCGACCTGCAGGCAGTCCACCGCCTCGGCCTGGCACATGCGCCGGAAGTAGGTGAGGTCGAAACCGTACTCGCCGGCCGTCACGTCGGCGTCGAGGGAGTCGCGCACCTCGCGAAGACCGTCGAGATCGTCCGACGACACCGGCTCCTCGAACCAGTGCAGGTTCACATCACTCGCCTCGTGGGCGATCCGGATCGCCTGCTTGCAGGTGTACCCGCCGTTCGCGTCGGCGAAGAGCTCTGCCTGGTCGCCGATGACGGCGCGCGCCTGGCGAAGGCGAGCCAGATCGCGGGCCGGGTTGGTGCCCCACGACTCGCCGATCTTGATCTTCACCCTCGGGATGCCCTGCTCGTTGACCCAGCCGCCCAGCTGCTGCTCGAGGCGGCCCGCCGAGTAGTTGGTGAATCCGCCGCTTCCGTAGACCGGGACATCGGAGCGGACCGCCCCGAGCAAGCGGTGCAGCGGCAGGTCGAGCAGGCGGGCTTTGAGATCCCAGAGAGCGATGTCCACGGCTGAGATCGCGTAGCCGATCGCGCCCTGCCGGCCGCTGTTGCGCACCGCGCGCACCATGTCGCCGAACCGAGCTCCCACATCCAGGGCGCTTCGGCCCACCACGAGCGGTGCCAGAGTCGACCTCACCACGGCTCCGCATTCGGGGGCGCCATAGGTCCAGCCGGTCCCGACCGTCGAGCCGGAGGTGAGCCGCACGAGCACCATCGTCGTGGAGTCCCACGCGAAGGTGCCGTCGGCCTCCGGCTCATCGGTCGGCACCGTGTAAACCCGAACGTCGACGGAGTCGATCTGGGGGTCGGTCATTTCCTGGTCGCCTTGGTCATGGCGCCGCTCATGACTCGTCCTGGCCGACGCCCAGCTTGCCTTTGACCCGTTCGACTCCCTCGACGATGAGGGCCTTCGCCGAGTCCTTGATCACGTTCAGCCCGCTGGGGTCTCCCTTCAGCAGGGCTTCACCGGTGTTCTTCGCGTACTCGAGCGCGATGTGCGGCGGCAGCGGCGGCACGTTCTTGCTGGTGTATGCGTCGATCAGGGTCACGCCCGGGTTGGCGAACGCGGTGTCCCACGCTCTGCCGACCTCGTCGTCGGTCGTGACCCGGATGCCAGTGAACCCGAGCAGCTCGGCCCAGCCCGCGTAGTCGATCGACTCGACATCCTGTGAGCCGTTCCAGAGCGGGTTCGCGTCTTCGGTGCGCATCTCCCACGACACCTGGGTGAGGTCGTCGTTGTGCTGCACCATGATGATGAACTGCGGGCTGTCGCCCCACTTCTCGAGGTACTTCTTGATCGTGATGAGCTCGTTCATGCCGAGCATCTGAAAGGCGCCGTCCCCGATCGTGCAGACGACGGTGCGCTCGGGGTGCGCGAACTTGGCCGCGGTGGCGTACGGCATCGCGGCGACCATCGTCGCCAGGCGACCGGAGAGGTCGCCCAGCATCCCGTCGCGCAGCCGGATGTGGTGGCCGTACCAGTCGGCTGTCGACCCCGCGTCGGCCGTGACGATCGCGTGCGCGGGAAGGCGCTTATTCAGCTCGTGGAACACGCGGCGGGGGTTCACCCCGTCGTCGTAGCCGACCATCGCCTGGGCTTCCATCTCGTTCTCCCACTCGACCATGCCGTGGGCAACACCCTCTTGCCACGAGAGGTCCGACTTCTGGTGCAGCAACGGGATGAGCGCGCTCAGCGTCTGCTTCACATCGCCCCAGAGGTTCACCTCCGTGGGGTAGCGCAGCCCCATCTGCTCGGGTTTCAGATCCACCTGGATCGCCCTGGCTTGCCCGCTCTTCGGGAGGAACTGCCCGTACGGGTAGTTCGTCCCGAGCATCACGAGGGTGTCGCAGCCGCTCATCTGGTGCACGCTGGGCAGGCTGCCGAGGAGGCCGACCTGCTGCGAGTGATACGGGATGTCCGAGGGGATCACCTGCTTGGCGCGCAGCGTCGTGATGATGCCGGCCCCGGCGAGCCGGGCGGCGGTAAGGACTTCGTCGGTCGCCCCGTTCGATCCATGCCCGACGAGGAATGTAACCTTCTCGCCCGCGTTGATGATGTCGGCCGCCGCCTGGATGTCGGCGGCTGGCGGCGTAATCCGTGTCGACGGCGCGACGGCACTCGACCGGGAAACCCAATTCATCGGAGTGAGCTCGGGCATCTCCATGCCCTGCACGTCATGGGGAAGGATGACGACCGCCGGCCCCAGATGAACCCGAGCGATGCGGAATGCCGTGTCGATCACCGCCTGGGCCTGCTCGGGTGAGACGACAGTCTGCACGTAGACGGCGACATCGGCCAGGCTGCGCTCGAGGTTGCTCTCTTGCTGGGTGAAGGTGCCCAGCGCGTTCAGGCCCTGCTGCCCGACGATCGCGACGACCGGCTGGTTGTCCATCCTCGCGTCGTAGAGGCCGTTGATCATGTGGAAGGCGCCCGGGCTGGAAGTCGCGATGCACACCCCGACCTCGCCCGTGAACTTGGCGTGCGCGGTGGCCATCAGCGCGCAGATCTCCTCGTGGGTCGGCCGGATGTAGTCGAGGCCCTCCCCCGCTCGTTCGGCACGGCCGAGTGCCCCGTCGAACTCGCCGATCCCATCGCCGGGGAAGGCAAAGACGCGGCTGACGCCCCACTCTCGGATCCTCTGGATCACAAAGTCGCTGACGTTCGTCATGGTGTCTCTCCTTCTACCGGTGGTTCGTGGTCTCGAGCAGGCGGTCGGCGGCACGGGCCGCGACGGCCATGATTGTCAGAGCGGGGTTCGCGCTCCCCTGCGTCGGCAGCACGCTGCCGTCGGTGATGAGCAGGTTGGGAACGGCGAAGCTGCGGCAGTCGGCGTCGACGACGCCCTCTCGCTCGGTGGCCGCCATCCGTGCTCCCCCGACCAGGTGGGCGTTCCGGTTGATCGTGATGACCTCCTCAGCGCCCGCCGACCTGAGGATGTGCTCCATGACGCCCGTCGCGGCCTTCAGGAGGGCGCGATCGTTGTCGCACTGGCTGTAGTCGAAGCGGGCGATCGGCATGCCGTGGCGGTCCTTCTCCTGCGCCAGCATGACGCGGTTGTCGGCTTGCGGCAGGAACTCGCAGAGCGCGCCGAGGCACGCCCAGTGCACGTAATCGCTCATGTACGAGCGAAGCTCCGCGCCCCAATACCCCTGCGCCATGACGTGCTCGGCCCAGGTGATCGGCAACGGCGAGACGGTCTGGATCGAGAACCCGCGCTTGTACGGCTTGCTCGGATCGGTCTCGTAGAACTCCTCGGAGCTCACCTCGGGGGGCGGTCCCTTGAACATCCGCACCTCGCCGGCGAAGCGCCCCGCCGTCTGCGGTGCTCCCTGAACCATCAGGTACCGGCCCACCAGATCGAAATCGTTGCAGAGACCGTTTGGAAACCGCGTCGAGGCCGAGTTGAGCAGCAGCCGCGGGGTTTCAATCGAATAGCCGGCGATGGCGACCGCGCTCGCCCGCTGAAAGTGCTCGACGCCGTCCCGCATGTAGTGCACACCGGTCGCACGCCCGGTGCGCTCATCGATGGCGATCCGGGTCACCATGGAGTCCGGCCGCACCTCCGCGCCGTGGGCGAGTGCGTCGGGCACATGGGTGATCAGCGGCGAGGCCTTCGCGTTGACCTTGCAGCCCTGCAGGCAGAAGCCGCGGTAGATGCAGTGCGGGCGGTGTCCGAAGCGTCCATTCGAGATGGCGACCGGACCCACTTTCGCGCCCACCCCACCCGCGAACGCGCCGCGCTGGAACAGCTCGCCGTTGCCCGAGACCGGATGCGGTCGTTGCGGATAGTCGTGGGGGTCGCCCCACGGCCACGACTCGCCGGACACCGGCAGCTCGGCCTCGATGTCTTCGTAGTACGGCTTCAGCTGCGGGTAGTCGATCGGCCAATCCGCCCCGACCCCGTCGTTGCTCTTCGTGCGAAAGTCGCTCGGGTGGAATCGCGGCGTGTAGCCGGCGTAGTGCACCATCGATCCGCCGACGCCACGGCCCGAGTTGTTCGATCCGAGTGGGACTGGATCGCTGCCGCCGATCTCGCGAGGCTCTGTCCAATAGAGGTCGCGGGATCCCGCCTCATCGCTGACCCAGTCCGTCTCGGGCTCCCAGAACGGCCCGGCGTCGAGGGCGACCACGCGCCACCCGGCGCGCGCCATGCGTTGCAGCAGGGTCGACCCGCCGGCACCGCATCCGACGATGACGAGATCGACCTCGTCGTCGTCCGCGAAGCGGCGCATGTTCGCCCGCAGCCCCGGCTCCATGCGGGAGCCGTCGGGTGTCATGAGCCACGCGGAGTCGTTGCGGTCTTGCACGTTCGTCATTGCTGAACTCCCGAAGTCGGCGCACCCTTGCGGGCGAGCGGATCGTGCCCGGGATGCGCATCGTGCACTTCGGTGCCTTCGAGGCGATCCACCCCGATGTTCTTGTAGCCGCGCGGATACGCCGGCCCGTCGAAGCCGATCTCGTTCCAGGCGAGCGGATGCGCGTAGAACGCCGTGCAGGCATAGCGCGACCACAGGCTCCAGACCTGCGAGGCCACCATGCCGTGCCACTCGCCCGTGCCCAGATCCTGGATGGACTGCAGCAGGCCCTTCTGCTCGTCCCACCCGCATGCCGCGAAGGGCTGCCCGTGCCGGGACCGACTGTCTTCGTCAAGAGCCGCCAGGGTGTTGCGCCAGGCGAGATCGTCGGGGGGCATGTTCTCGTGGTGCCACCCGTCGGTCTGGTGGTCGGCGAGTCTCGCATCGACCATGCTCATCACCGGCACACGCGGCTCGTCACGCTGAAAGAGCAGTTGGTCGAACAGGGCGACCGCGACGCGCTGCTCGGCCGCGGTGAAGAAGCGCGGCGGGCCGGGTGGCTCCAGCCGCGCGAGCACGACGGCCCGCGTCGCGTCGTCCCACTGCGCCGACTGGGTCGTGACGTCGAATCCCGGAAACCGCCCTCCCCCGTGGGTGGGCCCGAGAGAGAGCGACCTCATTTCTCGCGCCGCAGGATCGCCGCGACGATCCCCATGCCGCCGACCAGGGTGACGAGCAGGGGCGCCATCAGGGGCGGCCCCATCTCCATGTTGTAGCGGAAGTTCTTCCACCCCCCGGGCTTCTGCCTGATGCCGCGGCCGTGCAGCCACAGGCCCTGAACCCCGTTCGCCACGATGGTGGCCGACACGATCGGGAGCACGGTCTTGGCCGCGCGCTGGCTCACCACTCCGGCGATCCCCGCGATCGCCCCGATCGGCCCGAGGACGACCGGCACCCACATGAGCTTGTTGCCGAAGCTGGCCTTGTCGTGTTCGAAGAAGATCTCGGCCGTGGTCACGAGTGCGCCGGCCGCGGTCAGGGCCGAGAGACTTCGCTCGAAGCGACCGGTGCGCACATCTCGCACCACGCGGTCGATTCCGTGAACGGCTGCGGCCGTCTTCGTCCGTCTCGTCAACACCCGGTTTCCTCGCTTCCGGCCCATCGGCGGGGCGAGCACATCGTCCCTGTCATCGACACGGCCTTCTTATTCACAGTGCGCGGGGCGGATGCAATCGTCAATCGGCGGTCGCCCACCCACAGGGAACTTCCACGAATCGTTCATCCCGTTCGCATTCCCCACGCCGGAAAACCCGGGGGCGAGCACGGTCGGCTGCCCGCTCTCACTCAGCTATCACGATGAGCGCGTAGCCTTCCGACGGTCCTCGACGTGGGACGGAAAGGGTTGAAGCATGCTTCTCGAAGGCAAGAGCATCATCGTCACAGGCGGCAACAGCGGGATCGGTGAGGCCATCGTTCTGGCCGCGGCGGCCGAGGGAGCCCGCATCGTCATCGACTACATCGACGATCGCGAGGAGACCGCCGACATCATCACCAACGTCGAGACTCTAGGCGGCCACGCGGTCGGGGTGAAAGCCGACGTCAGCAAGCTGAGCGGAATCCAGACGATGGTCGATAAGGCGGTGTCGTCGTTCGGGCGCCTTGATGTCTTGGTGAACAACGCCGGCATCGAGACGCGCACGTCGATTCTCGACACCACCGAGGAGCAGTACGACCGCGTGATGGAGGTCAACATGAAGAGCGCGTTCTTCGGAACGCAGCTGGCCGCCCGGCAGTTCATCGCCCAGAAGTCACCGGGACTCGTGATCAACATGTCCTCGGTGCACGAGGACTGGCCGATGCCCGGCAACGTCGCATACTGCGTGTCGAAGGGCGGCATGCGGATGCTGACGCGCACCGCGGGCGTCGAACTGGGCGAGCACGGCATCCGGGTCGTCAACGTGGCCCCCGGCGCGGTGGAGACGCCGATCAACACCTCGACGATGGATGACCCCCAGAAGCTCAAGACGCTGAACGCGGCGATCCCGCTGGGCAGGATGGCCAAGCCCGCCGAGATCGCCGACCTGGTCGTCTTTCTCGCCTCTGGCCGTTCCAGCTACCTGACCGCGACGACGCTCGTCGTCGACGGCGGGCTCATGCAAGGCAGCGTCGGGTTGTAGCGGACCGACCGACTGGCCCCCGGTCAGCTGTTCAAGAAGGTCAGCAGGTCGTGCCGCGTCACGACCGCGGCCGGCTTGCCGTCGTCGGTGACCATCAGCGCGTCCGCGTCGCGCAACTGCTCGCGCGCCGACTCGACCGACTCGTGCTTGCCGATCAACGCGAACGGCGGCCCGATCAATCCCGAGACCGGGTCGGTCAGCGCGGCACGGCCGCTGAAAACGGCGTCGACCAGGCTCTTCTCGTCGATCGAGCCGACCACCTCGCCCATGACGACCGGCGGCTCGGCGCTCAGCACCGGCACTTGCGAGACGTCGTACTCCTTGAAGATGCCGATCACGTCGCGCACGGTGTCGCTCGGGTGGGCGTGGATGAACTCCGGCAGCAGGCCGTTCTTGCTGCTCACGATGTCACCCACGGTCTTGCCCTCGTCGGCGGGCAGGAAGCCGTAGCTGCGCATCCAGGTGTCGTTGAAGATCTTGCCCAGGTAGCCGCGGCCGCCGTCGGGCAGCAGCACGACCATCACGTCTTCGGGGCCGAGGCTGCGGGCCACCTTGAGGGCGGATGCCACGGCCATGCCGCTCGATCCGCCGACCAGCAGGCCCTCTTCGCGCGCGAGGCGCCTGGTCAGCTCGAACGACTCGGCGTCGGATGACGCCACGATCTCGTCGACCACCGTCGGGTCGTATGCAGTGGGCCAGAAGTCCTCGCCAACGCCCTCGACCAGGTAGGGCCGCCCGGTGCCGCCGGAGTAGACCGAACCCTCGGGGTCGGCGCCGATCACGCGCACCCCGCCGTTCGAGACCTCTTTGAGGTACCTTCCGACGCCGCTGATGGTTCCGCCTGTGCCCACTCCGGCGACGAAGTGGGTGATGCGCCCCTCGGTCTGCTCCCAGATCTCGGGCCCTGTGCTCTCGTAGTGGCTGAGCGGCCCGTTCGGGTTCGAGTACTGGTCGGGCTTGAAGGCGCCTGGGATCTCGCGCGCCAGCCGGTCGCTCACCGAGTAGTAGCTCTCGGGACTGTCGGGCGCCACCGCCGTCGGGCAGACGACCACCTCGGCCCCGTAGGCGATCAGGGTGTTGCGCTTGTCTTCGCTGACCTTGTCCGGGCAGACGAAGACGCACCGGTAGCCGCGCTGCTGGGCGACCAGCGCGAGGCCGATGCCGGTGTTGCCGCTGGTGGGCTCGACGATCGTGCCGCCCGGCTTCAGCTTGCCCTCGCGCTCGGCCGCGTCGATGATGCGCACCGCGATGCGGTCTTTGCTCGAACCGCCGGGATTCAGGTATTCGATCTTGGCGAGCACCGTGGCCGTGATGCCCTCGGTCACCCGGTTGAGTCGGACAAGGGGGGTGTGCCCGATCAGGTCGAGAACGGTCTCGGCGTAGTCCATGCAGCGAGCCTAGTTGCGAGGTGTCGCGTGCGCGCGGGCACAGCCGCGCCGCGCACGAACCAGCGCGCCGTCTCGCCCTTCGGACGCTAGGCGATGACCAGCGAACCGGCCTGGACGCTCTCGCCGACGTCGGCCATCACCTTCGACCCGATCCCCTGGCGGTGATCGATGGCGAGGCCGATGTCGCGCGCCAGGGCAGGACGCGTCTTGACCAGGGTGTCGACGAGGGTCACCGGCAGGAACAGCGCCGCGAGCTCGTCGATCACCACGGCGTTCGCGCCGACCGCCTGGCGGGTCAGGGCGGTGAGACCGAGCAGGTCGTCCTTCTTGAGTTGGACGATCGGATACTGCGCCCCCGCGGGACCGGGCACGCTCAACTGCACGACGCCCGAGACGATGATCCGCAGGCCATCGGGAACCGTGCCGATCTTCTGCACCCTCTCGCCGTCGCCGTAGCGCTCGAGCTTCACGTGGTGCTGGAAGGCGTCCACATCTTCGGGCGTCAGATAGAGGTACGGCGCGACCCGGGTCAGGATGTGCTTCGTGCGCTCGGGCGTCGCGTAGTTGTCGGTCAGGTCGCGATCGAGGTGCAGGCCCTTGCGCCGAGCGGCGTACCAGAGGCGGGAGCGGAAGGTTCCCAGCGCGGTGTACGCCTTGCCGGGAGCGGTCAGTGCGATGTTGATCTCGTACCAGCTCTTGCCGATCGGGATCGCGGACGGCTGGCTGTCCGGCTGCAGATCGGGAAGGTCGCTGGCGACCTGCACCATGAGGTCCATGACCTCCTGCGGCGGATCGTCGGTGGCGAACCGCACGTCGGTCGACGCCTCCCAGGTGTCACTGGCGCGGCTCAGGTTGGTGAACGACTCCCCCGCCAGGGTCGCGTTCGGGATGATGATGATCCCGTTGCCCGAATCGATGTGGGTGGCACGCCAGTTCATGACGACGACGCGGCCCTTGCCGTTCGGGGTCACCAGGTAGTCGCCGAGTTCGAAGGGCTGCTCGAACACCAGGAACAGACCGCTGAGCAGTGAGCCGACCGCGTTCTGCAGCGCGAGCCCGATGATGATGGATCCGACGCCGAGCGCGGTGAAGAATCCGCCGATGTCGGCGCCCCACACCCAGGCGAACAGCACGGCGACGCACACGACGATCAGCAGGACGCGGGCGATCTCGACGAAGATCGACGGGATGCGGTTGCGCCACGTGCCCTTTCTGGCGGTCACGAAGACGGCCAGGTTCAACCCGCCGAGCAGCACCAGGATGACCACGAATCCGAAGGCCGTGGCGACCAGCTTGGCCCAGGTGAACCCCGCATTCGGCCCACCGCTCTGCGGGATCTGCGTGAACAGGATGAGCACCGCCCCGAGCGGCGCCAGAACGTTGCGGGTGATCAGCACGATCCGCGCGCCCGGGTTGCCCGCACGCACCATCGAGGTGTGCAGCTCGCCGAGCACCAGGAGCACGACGGGCAGGCCGATGATCACGATCAGGGCGGGCCAGAACCACGACTGGGCGACGATGTTCATGGGCGTGCCGAGATCACAGCGGGGCGTATCACAGCGGGGCCGCTTCTGGTGAGGTGCTCGCCGGCTTCTCGACGTCGTCGACCGCGGCCGGGTCGATGCGCCAGACGCGCTCGTTGCCGCTCGGGGTCGAGACGACGCCCGAATCGGTGAAGGGCAGCTGGTCGGCGATCTTGTCGACGACCCGCTGGGTCACGAAGATGCCCGCCTCACTGGCGCCGCCCTGCAGCCGGAACGCCAGGCTCACGGCATCGCCCCAGAGGTCGTAGACCACCTTCGAGCGCCCGACCAGCCCGCTCGACACGGTCCCGGTGTCGATGCCGGCCCGGATCGCGAGCTGGACGCCCTGCTGCGCGCCGAAGTGCTCGACGATCTGCTGCATGTCGATGGCGAACATGACCGCCCGACGCGCGTTGTCGACGCGCGGCACGACGAGCCCGCAACTGGCCAGGTATCCCTGTCGGGTCGAGCGCACCCGCTCCACCCCGTGCTCGTCGGCCGCGTCGTCGAAGGCGCGGAAGATGTCGTTGAGCGTCTCGAGCGCCTTCTCGGACGATCCCAGGGTCGCGCTGTAGTCCTCGAAGCCGACGATGTCGGCGAAGAGGACGGTGACCTCCTGGTGATCCTCGACGATCGTCTTCGCGCCCTCCCTGTAGCGCTTGGCCAGGGTTTCGGGCATCAGAGTCTGCAGCAGTTGATCGTTCTCGGCCCTCTGCTGCTCGATGAGGGCGGCCCGCAACTCGAGACTTCGCGACATGTCGTTGAACGCCGACTCCACGTCGGCGAGTTCGTCGCTGCCTCCTGGCACGACCTGCACACCGGCCTCGCCGGCTGCGATCCGCCTCGCCGCATCGCGGAGCCGTCGCAACGGGCGCACGGCCGCGCCGGCGATGATCACCGAGACGATCGAGACGATGGCCACGATGATCGCCGCTGAGATCGCCAGTCGCGCGGTGAAGTCGTTGACGGGCCCGAGAGCCTCGTCGGTGTCGATCTCGGCGACGATCACCCAGCGCAGGTTGGGGTCCGGCAGGTTCAGCGGCGCATACGCCGCCGCCGTGCTGCCCCCCAGATAGCCGTTGGTCGTGATCGTGCCGGTCTTGCCCTGCTGCGCGAGGGTCACGGCACGGGTCTTCACCGGCTGGATGCCGAGGCTCTCTTTGCGGGCCACCGCCTCCTGCGCCCGCTGCTTCGTGAGCCCGGAGGCCATCGCCTCTGCCAGATAGGCCCGGGGATTCTCGGCCAGGTCTCGCGACAGTGATCGCATGTAGCCGTCGTCGCCGACCAGGTAGGCCTCGCCGGTGCTGCCGAGCCCGCTCTTCTGCCAGCTGAGCGCGCCGGTCATCACGTCATCGATCCGGGATGCCGGCAGCTGCACCGCGATCGCCCCGACGATCTTGTCGGCACCCGCGAGAGGCGCCACGACCCAGGCGGTCGGCGCATCCAGAGCAGGAGCGTAGGGCGCGAAGTCGGTGAACACCACCGAGTCGAGCCGGTTCTGCGACATCGCCTGGTCGAAGCCGGAGGCCAGACTGGTGAAGCTGTACGACCCGGAGGTGAGGCTCGCCCCGAGATCGACGTGCTTGTCGACCGTGTAGACGACCCGGCCGGCCGAGTCGATCAGAGCGAGGTCGCCGTACTTGAGCAGCGACGCCATGCGGCTGAGGTAGCCGTGAAAGGTCGCGCTGGCCGCCGACCACGCGCTGCCGTCGCCCGCGTCGCCGAGCGCGGCGGGATCCTGGGCCAGGGCGTAGTGGTAGAGCAGGTAGCGCGCCGCCGAGTCGCTCGGCAAGAAGCTCGACGCGTCGGCCGTCTTGCCGGTCGCCTTCTGCAGCTTCGGCCCGAAGTCGTCGGTGAAGTAGCTCTGCAACTGGGCCTCTTGCGCGTCGGTGAGCACGTTCGTTCGGGCGTCCAGCTGGTCGAATCCGTTCGAGAACGCCTGCTCGGCGTCGAGGACGGCCGAGTCGCGGCTGGCGAGCAGCAGCGAGCTCTGGATCGAGTCGAACAGCGAGGTGACTTCGCGGGCTCGCGAATCGCGCACCTCGACGAGCCGCTGGAACGCGGCGGCCTTGAGCGAATCGGTTCCGTTGATGTAGCCGATGATGCCCACGACGAGATTCGACCCGATGCTGACCGTGAGCAGCATCAGCAGGATGAGCGACTTGATGCTCAGCGTGCTGGTGCGGGATGCGCGCGCCCGCGTGCCATCAGCTGTGGCGTCGTGCGTCACCCCGGGCCTCCGCGCTGCAGGTCAAAGTAGGAACGCCCCACTCTAACGAGTGCGGCAACCCCGTACTAGCGCACGTCGGCGGCCGCGATCAAGGCGGTCAGCGCGCGGAGCGGGATGCCCATCCAGTCGGGTCGGTGGTCGGCTTCGTAGGCGACTTCGTAGACCGCTTTGTCGATCTCATAAGCGCGCAGCAGCGCCACCATGGCATCCGATCGCTCGAAGCCGTAGCCGAGCAGGAAGGCGATCTGGTTGCGGCGCACCCAGTCGTCGGCGAGCGCCGCCTCGTCGATCGACGGGTCGAGCGAGATCACTCCGGTCATGGCCGGGATCGAGTGGGCGACGTAGTCGAACGAGCGCAGCATGCCGGCCAGGTCGCGCAGCGGCGAGTCGAGGCGGATGCGGTCCTCGAGCGGCCTCGACGGCTCGCCCTCGAAGTCGATGATCTTCCATCCCGCCGAGGTGCGCAGCGTCTGACCCAGGTGGAAGTCGCCGTGGATGCGCTGCACCGCGACGGGCAGGCTGCGGTCGATGCGGTCGTAGGCGGCCCGCGCGCCGGCCGCGTGCTCGGCGACGACCGGATGCGCGGCGACCACCGCATCCAGCCGCCGGTTCAGGCGCGCGACGAGGGCGTCGATCTCGGCCGGGCCCCAGGCCGCGGTCGGCAGCAGTTCGCGCATCCGCAGGTGCACGGCGAGGGTCGCGGCGCCCAGCCGCTCGGCCTCGCCCGCGAAGTCGCCGCCCGCTTCGCGCGCCCGCACGGCGTCGTCGCGCAGGGCGCGGACGCTCGCTCGGGCGGTGTCCCAGCCGTCGGTGGCCGACCGCTGGAAGAGCCCCGCCATCGCGAGGTCGAAACCGCCGCCGCGGATCCAGCCGAGCAGGGGCGAGATCTCGTCGGAACCGGCCAGGGTCAGGGCCTCCTGCACCTCGATGTCGGGGTTCGCCCCGGGGCTCAGCCTGCGGAAGAACTTGACCAGGGCATCGCCCGCGACGACCGAGGTGTTGCTCTGCTCCGCTCCGAGCAGCACGTTGTCGACCCCGGGCTCGAGCGCGAAGCCGGGCAACCGGTCGTAGCGGAGATCGGCGGGCGGCTCGGCGCCCTCGACGAATCCCCCCAACAGGGTCGCACGCGCCTCGGGGTCGTGCAGGGCGTCGTAGACGTAGAAGATCCGGTCGTCGATCGGAACGGCGCCGATGAATCCGTACGACAGGTCTTCTCGGGGCTCGATGCGGTACGAGAGCGGCACGTTGTAGACCGCGGGCTCTGCTCCGCAGAGAACGGACACGATCTCGAAGCGGACCCCGGGATTCGACGAGGGATCGCTCAACCACGCCAGTGGCTGCACCTGCGTCACCGTGACCTGCTGGGCGCCGGCGAACCAGCGCTGGCGAGCCAGGTAAGCCGCGAGTTCCGGCCGTTCCATCCAGGTGCTCATTCGGTCGCTCCTCGTGTCGCGTCCGGCAGGATCCGGAACCAGTAGAAGCCGTAGCCCGCCAGCGTCAGCAGATAGGGCAGCTCGCCGATCGACGGGAACTCCACGCCCCCGAGCATCTCGACCGGACGGCTTCCGCTGAACTGGTGCAGGTCGAGCTCGACCGGCTGCGGAAAGCGCGAGAGGTTGTTCACGCAGAGCATCACGTCGTCGCCGTCCTCCCGCAGGTACGACAGCACCGACGGATTGCTGCCGCCCAGATCGAGGAACGAGCCGCGGCCGAAGGCCGTGTGCTGCTTGCGGACGTAGATCATCCTGCGCGTCCACTGCAGCAGCGACGACGCGCTCGCCTGCTGGGCCTCGACGTTGATCGCCTGGAAGCCGAACACCGGATCCATGATCACCGGAAGCGACAGCCGCCCCGGGGTCGCCGACGAGAAGCCGGCGTTGCGGTCGGGCGTCCACTGCATGGGAGTGCGAACGCCGTCGCGGTCGCCGAGCCAGATGTTGTCGCCCATCCCGATCTCGTCGCCGTAATAGAGCACGGGCGAGCCCGGCAGGCTGAGCAGCAGGGCCGTGAACAACTCCATCTGATTGGTGTCGTTGTCGAGCAGCGGGGCCAGACGGCGCCGGATGCCGATGTTCGCCTTCATCCGCGGGTCGGTCGCGTACTCGTTCCACATGTAGTCGCGGTCTTCGTCGGTCACCATCTCGAGCGTCAGCTCGTCGTGGTTGCGCAAGAAGATGCCCCACTGGCAGTGCTCGGGGATCTGCGGGGTCTGCTCGAGGATCTCGCTGATCGGGTACCGCGACTCGCGCCGGACCCCCATGAAGATGCGCGGCATCACCGGGAAGTGGAAGCACATGTGGCACTCGTCGCCGCCGACGGCGGGATCTCCGAAGTAGTCGACGACATCGGCCGGCCACTGATTCGCCTCGGCCAGCAGCACGCGGCCGGGGTAGTTCGTGTCCACGTGCTTGCGCACCTTCTTGAGGAACTGGTGGGTGCGGGCCAGATTCTCGCCGGTGGTGCCCTCCTCTTCATAGAGGTAGGGCACGGCATCCAGCCGGAATCCGTCGACTCCGCGCTCCAGCCAGAAGTCGAGAGCGCTCAGCATCGCCTCGTGCACCGCGAGGTTCTCGAAGTTGAGGTCGGGCTGATGGCTGTAGAAGCGGTGCCAGAAGTACTGCTGACGCACCGGATCCCACGTCCAGTTCGACGGTTCGGTGTCGACGAAGATGATGCGGGCATCCGAATACGGTTCGTCGGTATCGCTCCACACGTAGAAGTCGCCGTACGGGCCGGTGGGGTCGGAGCGCGAGGCCTGGAACCACGGATGCTGGTCGGAGGTGTGGTTCATCACCACGTCGATGATGACGCGGATGCCGCGCGCGTGCGCCGCATCCAGAAACGCCTGGAAGTCGTCGATGGTGCCGATATCCGGGGCCACCGCCGTGTAGTCGGCGACGTCGTATCCGCCGTCCTTGAGCGGCGACGGGAAGAACGGCGGCAGCCAGACGCAGTCGACGCCGAGCCACTCCAGGTAGTCGAGCTTCTCGGTCAGGCCGTTGAGGTCGCCGACACCGTCTCCCGATGAGTCGCGGAACGATCGGATCAGGACTTCGTAGAAGACAGCCGACTTGAACCAGTCGGCGTCACTGCGATCGAGACCCTTCTCAGTGATCGCCATCCTCCGACGCTAGCCCGGCCCGGGTGTCTGCCGCAGCCCTTTGGACAGTCCTTTCAGCCAATTGCTCGGCAAAGAGCTGGGAGTAGATGCCGTTTCTCTCGAGCAGTTCCGCGTGCTTTCCGCTCTCGACGATGCGACCGCCCTCGACGACGAAGATGACATCGGCGGCGACCACGGTCGAGAGCCGGTGCGCGATCGCGATCGTGGTGCGGCCGCGAGCGGCCTGATCGAGCGCACTCTGAACGACGCGCTCCGACACCGTGTCGAGCGCACTGGTCGCCTCGTCGAGGATGAGCACGGCGGGGTCTTTGAGCAGGACGCGCGCGATCGCGACCCGCTGCTTCTCTCCTCCGCTGAGCCGGTAGCCGCGCTCGCCGACCACGGTGTCGTAGGCGGCGGGGAACGAGACGATCGTGTCGTGGATGTTGGCCGCCTTCGCCGCCGCGACGAGCTCGTCGTCGCTCGCGCCCGGCTTCGCGTAGCGGAGGTTCTCGGCGATCGTCGCGTGAAAGAGGTAGGTCTCCTGGCTCACGATGCCGATCGCTCCGATCAGCGACTCCTGCTGCAGCTCGCGCACGTCGTCGCCGGCGAACAGCACGGCGCCTGCCGTCACGTCGTGCAGGCGCGGCACGAGATACGACACGGTGGTCTTGCCGGCGCCCGAGGGGCCGACGAACGCCGCGTACTGCCCGGGCTCGATGTCGAAACTGACCTCCTTGAGCGTGGCGGGGGAGTCGGCGGGGGCATCCGGGTAGCGGAAGACGACCTTCTCGAACTGCACCCGGCCGAGCCGGCTCGTGGCGACGGGCCGGGCATCCGGGGCATCCGAGATCCTGGGGACCAGGTCGAGATATTCGAAGATGCGCGCGAACAGCGCCTGCGAGGTCTGCAGGTCGAGGGCCACGCGGAGCAGCCCCATCAGGGGGAACAGCAGGCGCGCCTGCACGGTGGTGAAGGCGACGATCGTTCCCGCGGTGACCGGCACGTCGTGGTATCGCAGCCACGCCGCCACCAGGTAGATCACCGCCGGGATCACCGAGAGGAACACGCTGACGATCGCGAAGAACCACTGCCCGCTCATCTGCTGCCTGATCTGCAGCATGATCTGGTTCTCGTTCTCGGCCTCGTAGCGGCCGATCTCGGCCTTCTGCTGGTTGAAGCTCTTGGCCAGCAGGATGCCCGAGACGCTCAGCGTCTCTTGGGTGATGGCCGTCATCTCGGAGAGCGATTCCTGGGTCTTCGTGGCGATGCGCGCGCGCACCTGGCCGACCCGGCGCTGGGCGACGACCAGGATCGGGAGCAGAACGACGGCGACGATCGTCATCTGCCAGCTGAGCACGAGCATGGCCACGAACGCGGCGATGACCGTGACCGTATTGCCCACCACGCTCGAGATCGTGTTGCTGAGCACTCCGGCGACGCCGCCGACGTCGTTCTGCAGACGCGATTGGATGACACCGGTCTTCGTGCGCGTGAAGAACGCCAGCTCCATCGCCTGCAGGTGCGAGAACAGCCGGATGCGCAGCGCCCCCATGACGCTGTTGCCGACCCGGGCCGTGAGATAGGTCTGCCCGATCCCGATGCCCGCCGAGGCGAGCCAGAGCAGCACCATGGCCCCCACCAGCGTCAGGAGCACGGGCACGTCCGGGCGCCCGCTCGGCGGGAAGAGGCCCCGGTCGAACGCCTGCTGCGTCAAGAGCGGAGGGATGACGCTGAGGCCCGCGCTGACCAGCACGAGGGCGATCGTCACGATGAGCTGCGCTCGGTAGGGGCGGAAGAGCTCGCCGATGCGGCCCAGCAGATTCGCCACCTTCGGAGCCTCGGCGTTGGCGGCCTTCTGAGCCGCGACATCGCCGCTGCTGATGCGACCGGCGCCCCCGTGGCCCCTCCCGCCACCGCCCCGCATACTCACTCGCCGAGCCTATCCCCGCGCAGAGACCGCCTGCGATTCACCCGTTTCTCACGTGACTCTTCGGCGGATGCGGTGCTTTAATCGTCTGGTTGCACGCGAGCGACGGTTCCTGATCCCCGTCGCTCGGTTCGACACGGGTGGGGCTTCCCGGCTGGTTACCGGGGGCCCCACCTCCCGCCTTCTGGCGCACGGCCGGTGCTTCCTCGGTCAGACCAGCGAATCGCGCCAGGCGGCGTGCAGCTTCGAGAAGCGGCCCGTGCCGGCGATGAGGTCGGCGGGGGCGCCGTCTTCGACGATGCGCCCGTACTCCATGACCAGCACGCGATCGGCGATCGCCACCGTCGAAAGGCGGTGGGCGATGATCACCGCCGTGCGATCCGCGAGCAGGGTGGTGAGCCCCTGCTGCACGAGGCGCTCGCTCGGCACGTCGAGCGACGCGGTCGCCTCATCCAGGATCAGCACGGCCGGGTCTGCCAGGAACGCGCGCGCGAACGAGAGCAGCTGCCGCTGCCCGGCCGAGACGCGGCCGCCGCGCTTGTTCACGTCGGTGTCGTAGCCGTCGGGCAGCGCCTCGATGAACGACTCGGCGCCGACCGCCCGCGCCGCGGCCCGGATCTCGTCGAACGTCGCGTCGGGCTTGCCCAGCGCGATGTTCTCGGCCACCGAGCCGCTGAACAGGTAGGCCTCCTGGGTGACCATCACGATCGCCCGGCGCAGGTCTTTGGGATGCAGCCGCCGCAGGTCGATCCCGTCGAGCAGCACCGCGCCCTTCGTCGGGTCGTAGAAGCGCGCCATGAGCTTGGCCAACGTGGACTTGCCCGCCCCGGTCGAGCCCACCAGCGCCACGGTCTGCCCGGCCGGGATGTGCAGCTCGAAATCGGGCAGCACCACCCGGTCGGCGTGGTACGCGAACTCGACGTCGTCGAAGTCGACGGCGCCGTGCGCCTGCCACAGGTCGATGGGATCCGCGGGGTCGGCGACACTCGGCTCCTCCTCGAGCACGCCTGAGATCTTCTCGAGCGCGGCCGCGGCCGACTGATACGAGTTGTAGAAGGTCGCCATCTCTTCGAGCGGATCGAAGAAGCGACGCGTGTAGAGCACCACGGCGAGAAGCGCACCGATCTCGAACCCGCCGCCGATCACCCGGAAGCCGCCCACGAGGAGCACGACCGCCACCGTCACATTGCCGATGAGGATCAACCCGGGATCGAAGATGCCGAACAGCTGGATCACGCGCGCGTTGGCGTCGCGGTAGTCCTCGACGACCCCGGCGTACTCCTTCTCGTTGCGCGACTCCTTGCGGAACGCCTTCACCGCGCGGATGCCGGTCATGGTCTCGACGAACTGCACGATCAGGCGGGCCGAGAACACGCGAGTGGCGCGGAAGCCCTCCTGCGAGCGCTTTTGGAACCACCGGGTCAGCAGATACAGCGGCACCAGCGCGACGGCCAGCACCAGCGCGCTCCACGGGTCGAGGGCGACCAGCGCGATCGCGATGAAGACCATGTAGAGCACGCCGGTGACGAGTCCGTTGATGCCGGAATCGAACAGGTCGCGGATCGACTCGAGGTCGCTGGTCTGCCGGGCGATGATCCTGCCCGATGTGTAACTCTCGTGGAACTCCAGGCTGAGCTGCTGGGCGTGCTGGAAGACCCGCCTGCGCAGATCGATCAGGATCGCCTGGGTGATCCGGGCCGACAGCACCGTGAACTGCGAGATCAGCACCGCGCCGAGCACGCCGGCGATCAGGTACGCCCCGACGACCAGGCCGATCGGCATCCAGTCGTGGCGCTTCATCAGCGCGGGCAGCCCCTGGTCGATGCCGATCGCGATGAGCGTCGGCCCGGCGACCTGCAGCGCCGTGCTGACGACGATGACGAGCAGCGTCAGCGCCACCCGTCTGCGCAGCGGGCGCAGCAGCGAGCCGAGCAGGCGCAGCGAGCGGGTCCGGATGGCCCGGCTCTCGTCGCGGCTGTACTCCGAGCGCTCCTCGCCCTCCACTCCGGTCAGAGCGGTCATGCGTTCACCTCGATCTGCTGGTTGTCGCCCGCGTTATCATCGTCGAGCGACGAGATGACGAAGCGGTAGTGGTCGTTGCTCGCCAACAACTCCGAGTGCCGGCCGACGGCCGTCACCCTCCCGTTCTCGAGCAGGGCGACCCGGTCGGCGAGCATGACGGTCGACGGGCGGTGCGCCACGATCAGCGCGGTCGTGCTGGCCAGCACGCGGCGCAGCCCGGCCTCGACGCGCGCCTCGGTGTCGACATCGAGTGCCGACAGCGGGTCGTCGAGCACGAGCACCGACGGCCGCGCCGCGACCGCCCGCGCGAGCGCCAGGCGCTGCCGTTGACCGCCCGAGAGGCTGAGGCCCTCTTCGCCGACCCGCGTGTCCACTCCGTCGGGCAGGTCGGCCACGAAGTCGGCCTGCGCGATCTCGAGCGCTTCGGCCAGCACGGCATCCGCCTCCGGACCGCCGTCCGCCAGTTCCGGACGGCCCAGCAGCACGTTGTCGCGCACCGATGCCGAGAACAGGGTCGCGTCTTCGAAGGCCATCGCGATGTGCCGGCGCAGCTCTTCGCGGGTCAGGTCGCGGATGTCCACGCCGTCGAGCGTGACCGCCCCGCCGGTCACGTCGTACAGCCGGGTGGCCAGCGCGGTGAGCGTCGTCTTGCCGGATCCGGTGAGGCCGACCAGCGCCATCGACTCACCCGGCTCCAGCTCGAGGTCGATGCCGTCGAGGATGTCGGGGAACTGCGCGGGCGAATCCTGGTAGCGGAAGTGCGCAGCCTCGAAGGCCAGCCGCCCCTGCGGGTGAGTGATCGTCTTCGGGTGCTCGGGATCCCGGATGGTGTTCTGCTCGTCGAGCACCTCGAACAGCCGGTCGATCGCGGTGCGGGTGTCGAAGGTCATCGACAGCAGGAAGCCGATCGACTCGATCGGGAAGCGCAGCACGGTCGCCGTGGCGAAGAACGCGAACAGCTGCCCCACGCTGAGCTGCCCCGTCGAGGCGAGCCAGACGCCGCCGAACAGGCAGAGGGCGAACGCCACATCAGGAACCAGCAGCAACCACAGCCAGATGCCGGCCACGGCCTTGGCCTTCTCGATCTCGGTGCCTCGCAGGCTCTCGGCCTGACGGGTGAACTTCTCGAGCGAGTACTTGCCGCGGCCGAACGCCTTCAGCACCCGGATGCCGTGCACCGACTCCTCGACGGCGGTCGCCAGATCGCCCTGCTGGTCTTGCGAGCGCCGGGCGACGATCGAGTACTTCTGCTCGAAGACATAGCCGTAGATCCACAGCGGCACGGAGCAGACCAGGAACACCAGGCCGAGCTCCCAGCTCCAGAAGAAGAGCACGACGAAGCCGACCAGGATCGTGATCGTGTTGACCACCAGCAGCACGATGCCGAAGGCGAGCCAGCGGCGGATCAGCCCCAGGTCGCTCATCGAGCGCGACAGCAGCTGCCCGCTCTGCCAGCGGTCGTGGAAGGCGACCGGCAGGTCTTGCAGCTTGGCATAGAGCGAGTTGCGCATCGAGGCCTCGACGTGCGTTCCCGGATTCAGCACCAGCCAGCGGCGCGCGGCGATGAAGCCGGCCTCGAGCACCCCGAGCACGAGCACGAGCAGCGCGGCAGGCCAGATCTGCACCCCGTCGCCGCTCGACAGCGGGCCGTCGACCAGGTTCTGCAGCACGACCGGGATGGCGAGCGAGACCAGCCCCGCCAGCAGCGCGGCGGCCATGCCCAGGATGATGCGGGGCAGGGCGGGGCGCACCCAGGGCATGATGCGCAGGATGGTGCGAACGGTCGACGCGCGAGGCGTCGCCGCGGTGGACGGTGTGGATGGCGTGTGAGACATGACTCTTCCGGAGTCGGGCGGACGCGCCTCGAAGCGCGACCTGGTGGTGGTGCTGGGGTGGAGTGGATGCTGCGGCCGGGAGTGCTCCGACGGCCGCCGAGCGCGGGCGGGCGGTGCCGCTACGGGAGTCGGGTGCCGACTCGGGCGCCGGGCACGACCGGGCGGCCGACGATGACGACAGCGGACTTCTGCGCGGTCTTCCGCGTGATTCCGAATGTCTTCATGGCAGCCTCCCCGAGGGTTCAACGACCGGTGGCCGTGCCGCCGGCGAGCACCGGGCAGCCCACCAGACTAGCCCGGTGCTGAGGACAGAGCAAGACTCGATGTGAGGCGAGTGGGCCGTGCCGCCTGCGGCACGTTCACCGCTGCCGGCTCAGTGGAAGAAGTGCCGCTCGCCGGTGAAGTACATGGTCACGCCGAGCTCCTGCGCCGCCGCGATCACCTCGTCGTCGCGGATCGACCCGCCGGGCTGCACGATCGCGGTGACCCCGGCATCCATCAGGATGCGCGCGCCGTCGGCGAACGGGAAGAACGCGTCCGACGCCGCGACACTGCCGGCCGCACGGTCACCCGCGCGCTCGACGGCGAGCCGGCAGGAGTCGACCCGGTTGACCTGCCCCATGCCGACGCCGACGCTCGCGCCGTTCTTGGCGAGCAGGATCGCGTTCGACTTGACGGCGCGGCAGGCGATCCAGGCGAAGCTCAGGTCGGCGAGGGTGGCGGCATCCACCGGCTCGCCGGCGACCAGCTTCCACTGCAGGGCGCGCTCGAACTGGGTGTCGGCCTGCTGCAGCAGGAGGCCGCCCGAGATCTGCCGCAGCTCCGTCTCGCCCCGCGCATAGCGATCGGGCAGTTGCAGCAGACGCAGGTTCTTCTTGGCCTGCAGGATCGCGAGCGCCTCCGGCTCGAACGCCGGGGCGATCACCACCTCGGTGAAGATCGGCGCGATCGACTCGGCGACTTCTTTCGTCGCCGGACGGTTCAGCGCGATCACGCCGCCGTAGGCCGAGACCGGATCGCAGGCGTGCGCGGCTGCGTGGGCCGCGGCGATCGTGTCGGCGGTCGCGATGCCGCACGGGTTGGCGTGCTTGATGATCGCCACCGTCGGGGTCGGGTGGTCGTACGCGGCGCGCAGGGCGGCATCCGCGTCGACGTAGTTGTTGTACGACATCTCCTTTCCGCCGAGCTGGGTGGCCTGGGCGATACCGGCCGCGCCGGGAGTGCCGTAGAGCGCGGCGCGCTGGTGCGCGTTCTCGCCGTAGCGGAGCGGGGTGATGCGGTCCCAGGTGGCGCCGACCCAGCCCGGAAATCCGGAGCCCTCGTCGTCGGGCGCGAGCACGTTGCCGATCCAGCTGGCGACCGCGACGTCGTAGCGCGCCGTGTGGCGGAACGCCTCGCGCGCCAGCTCCCGGCGCTGCAGCAGGGTGGTGCCGCCGCTCGTCAGCGCGTCGATGATGTCGGGGTAACCGGCGGGGCTGGTGACGACCGCCACGTTGGCATGGTTCTTGGCCGCGGCGCGCACCATCGCGGGGCCGCCGATGTCGATCTGCTCGACCACGGCATCCGGCTCGGCGCCGGCGGCGACGGTCGCCTCGAAGGGGTAGAGGTTGCTCACCAGCAGCTCGAACGGGGCGATGCCCTGGGCGGCGAGCTCGGCCTCGTGCGACTCGAGCCGCAGGTCGGCGAGCAGCCCCGAGTGCACGAGCGGATGCAGCGTGCGCACGCGCCCGTCGAGCGACTCCGGGTAGCCGGTGAGGTCGCTCACCTGCGTGACGGGGTGGCCGGCGTCGGCGATGGTCTTGGCGGTGGATCCGGTCGAGACGATCTCGACGCCCGCCCCGGCGAGCGCCGCGGCAAGCTCGACCAGCCCGGTCTTGTCGCTCACCGAGACGAGCGCGCGGCGGATGGGGACGAGATCGCGCGGGCGGTACTGGGCGGGATCGATGGACGGGCCAGACATCGGCGGCTCCTTCTGGGTACGACCGGACAGCGAGAGGGTCCGGTTCAGCCCAGGCGAACGGCCGAAACGAGAAGAGCCGCTTCCCGATGGTCACCCATCTGAACGCCAGTCGCGACGGGTTCAGTTTAGCCGACGGTCGTTCGGCGGGATTCGTGCGAAATCAAGGATTTCGGCCGCTCCCTGGCTGACACGCCGCCCGATTCGCGCCACTCGCGTGCGATTTCCTTGATTTCGCATGGCCCGAGGGGGGCATGAGCCGAGGCGAATCAGGGAGCGCCACAAGGGCGTCCGCATCGAATCCGAGACCGCTTCCGATTTGGAGGACGCGGCCGCCCTGCCCGATGCGCGTGGCCACCCGCTCCAGAAACTCATGCTGTTGTTGTGCGCAGGTCGATCCGCCCGTTCGCGACATCGAGCACCACATCCACCAGCAGCTGCCGCTCGACGAGCTTGATCCGGTCGTGCAGCCGCCCCTCGGTATCGCCCGGCAGCACGGGCACGCGTCGTTGAGCCACGACCGGCCCGGTGTCGACGCCGTTGTCGACGATGATCACGCTGGCACCGGTCTCGCTCACGCCGGCGGCCACCGCATCCCGCACCGCGTGCGCGCCGGGGAACTCGGGCAGATACGCCGGGTGCGTGTTGAGCAGCTCCGGGCTCAGGGCCTCGACGACGCGCGGCGGCAGCAGCCGCATGAAGCCCGACAGGATCACCAGGTCGGCCTCCCACTGCCGCAGCTGGTCGAGCAGTTCGTCGCCCCACGCCTCGCGTGTCTCGAACGCGCCGAACGGCACGACGAAGCTCGGGATGCCGAACTCCTCGGCGTGCGCCAGGCCCTCCGCGTCTCGGTCGGCTCCGATCGCGACGACCCGCGCCGGGAACTCGGCGTCGTCGGAGGCCTCAAGCAGGGCCCGCAGGTTCGACCCACCACCCGAGATCAAGACGACCAGTCTCAGCACGCGTCGAGCCTACCGACCCGATCGGCGCGTCCGGCTGGGCAGCCGACCGGATGCCGCGAGCCCGATGCCGATCGCGACGCCGAACTCGATCGCCGCCGCCAGCCCGACCGCGAGGGCATCCGGACCGACCTGCTGGAATCGCCCAGGGCCGGCCGCCCCTCCCGACACCGCCGCGAGCAGCCCGAGCAGCACACCACCGAACACGCCGCCGCCCAGAGCGGTGGCCACGAGACCGGGGAGGTGCGGGGCGGGGCCGTCGTGATCGTCAGCCGCGTCGAGGGCTCGGATGAGGATCGGGCGCACCGCCGCGCCCGCCAGGAATCCCGCCACCACGGGCACCAGCAGGCCGGCGAATCCGAAGGCCAGTTCACCGGTGGGCAGCGCCCCGAGCAGCGGGATCGTCGGCATCGGGCCGAGGGCGGTGCCGAGCGGCGACACGTGCGATCCGGCGCCGATCGCGAATCCCGGGCCGACGAACCACGACACCGCCCAGATGACCAGGTTGGGCAGGAAGGCGAGCTCGCCCGCGGTGAGGGCGACGCCGCCGACCACCCCGGTGTGCAGCGCCTCGTACAGCCGGATGATCTGGGCGTAGTTCACCGCGATCATCAGCGCGACCGCCACGGCGCTGACGAGAGTGGTGATGGCGGCGGCCGCGGCTCCGGCGCGGATGGCTCCGGCCACCGCCGCGCGCACCGGGGGCCGCCACGCGTCGATCCCGTCGCGCAGGGAGCTGCGCGGGGCATCCCGACCGCGTTCGCGTCCCTCCCGCAGCACACCGAGGAACAGGCCGACGCCGAACACCAGGGTCGGCAGCAGCACGCCCTGCCAGATCGACGGGCGGGCGGCGCTATTGACCGCACTCAGGGTCACGACGCTCGATGCAGCCGCGAATACGACGAGCGCGGTGATCTCGCCCAGGGCGCGATGCCCCGTCTCAGCAACCCGCTGACCCGCGCGCACGCCGAGCAGCAGGGTGAGCAGCGCGAATCCGAGCAGGGCGATCGTGATCTTCACCGGAGCGCCGGCGCCGGCCACCCCGAGCGCGGTCGCGGTGGCCGGATCGAGGGTGAAGGTCACGTCGACGCCGTGGCCGATCAGCCAGATGTCGGTGGCGCCGCGCCAGAAGATCGCCCAGTCGGGCCCGAACCCGAACTGCGCCGCCCAGAGGATGGTCAGCGGCACCAGCGGGATCGCCACTCCGATCGCCACCACGAGCAGCGCCTCGAAGGCCGAGAACAGCAGAGTCAGGCGCCGGGTCATGTCGGGATGACCCTAGCCGGGCAGACCGCAGGGAGCGCGGCGGCGTTCCGCGCGCGGAAAGAATCGAGGCGGGTTATGCGCTGCGGCGGCGCACCTGAGCGCCGCGCACCGCGAGCCACACGGCAAGCGCGACGATCACGAAGGCCAGCGGCACGTGCACGGCGATCCAGCCGTCGGCCTTGGCATCGGTGATCAGATGCCCGAGCACCGTCTGCACGAGAAGAAGCACGAACAGCACCAGACCCGACCACGCCAGCACGCGATCGGTCGCGCGCACCAGCACGAGGCCGATCACCGCGGTCACCAGGGCGACGACGATGGTCGCGTTCGCGATGATGTCGTGCACCGTGATCCAGCCGTCGCGGTCTTTCTGCGAGACGAACTCACCGGCGGTGATCGCCTGGATGAAGATCCCCAGGGTCGTCACCCCGACCAGGGCGTTGAACAGGCGGAGGCCGCGCGGGGCGG
>DASTNC010000062.1:0-32865 GCA_035721225.1 Pseudolysinimonas sp. | reverse complement strand
GCGGTGCGCGGCCTCGTACTCCTCTTCTGTGATGTCGCCGCGGCCGACGAGCGCCTCGGTGTAGAGGGTGCGCACCGAGCGCTTGGCCTCGATCAGGTTGTACATCAGGGGCTGCGTCATCGAGGGGTCGTCGCCCTCGTTGTGGCCGCGGCGGCGGTAGCAGATCAGGTCGATGACCACGTCGCGCTTGAACCGCTGCCGGTAGGCGAAGGCGTGCTCCGCCACGCGAACCACGGCTTCGGGGTCGTCGCCGTTGACATGGAAGATCGGCGCCTGGATCGTCTTGGCGACATCCGTGGCATAGATCGAGCTGCGACCCTCGCTGGGCGGGGTCGTGAAGCCGACCTGGTTGTTGATGACCACATGGATCGTGCCGCCCGTGCGATACGCCCGCAGCATCGACATCTGCAGTCCCTCGACGACGACGCCCTGGCCGGCCATCGACGCGTCGCCGTGCACCAGGATCGGCAGGGTGGAGTACTGGCCGTCGCCCTTGCGATCCTGTTTGGCCCGCACGACGCCCTCGAGCACGCCGTTCACGGCTTCGAGATGGCTGGGGTTCGCCGCCAGGTAGACCGGCATCTCCTTGCCCGAGGCGGCCACGAAGGTGCCCTCGGTGCCGAGGTGGTACTTGACATCGCCAGAGCCCTGCACGGTCTTCGGGTCTTGGGTGCCCTCGAACTCGCGGAAGATCTGGCCGTAGGTCTTGCCCGCGATGTTGGTCAGGACGTTCAGCCGCCCGCGGTGGGCCATGCCGATCGCGACCTCGTCGAGGCCGGCCTCGGTCGCGCCCTGGAGGATCTCATCCAGGAGCGGGATGGTCGACTCGCCGCCCTCGAGGCTGAAGCGCTTCTGGCCGACGTACTTGGTCTGCAGGAAGGTCTCGAAGGCCTCCGCCTCGTTCAGCTTGCTCAGGATGCGCAGCTGCGTGTCGTGCGACGGCTTCTCGTACTTCTGCTCCAGCCGCTCCTGGAACCAGAGCCGCTGCTCCGGGTCTTGGATGTGCATGTACTCGATGCCCGTGGTGCGGCAGTACGAGTCGCGCAGCACGCCGAGGATGTCGCGCAGCAGCGCCGAACGCTTGCCGCCGAAGCCGCCGGTGACGAACTCGCGGTCGAGATCCCAGAAGGTCAGGCCGTGACTGCCGATCTCGAGGTCGGGGTGCGTGCGCTGCTGGTACTCGAGCGGGTCGATGTCGGCCATCAGATGGCCGCGCACCCGGAACGAGTTGATCAACTCCTGCACCCGCGCGGTCTTGCCCGGCTTCTCGGCCAGGTCGACCGAGATGTCTTCTGCCCAGTGGATCGGGTCGTAGGGGATCCGCAGTGCCGAGAAGATGTCTTCGTAGAACTCGTGCTGGCCGATCAGACGCTCGTGGATGAGCTTGAGGAATTCGCCGGACCCCGCACCCTGGATGACGCGGTGGTCGTAGGTGCTGGTCAGCGTGATCGTCTTGCCGATGCCGAGCTCGGCGAGCGTGCGCTCGGACGATCCCTGGAACGCGGCCGGGTACTCGAGGGCGCCCGCTCCGACGATGCATCCGGCGCCCTGGGTGAGACGGGGCACCGAGTGCTCGGTGCCGATCCCGCCCGGGTTGGTGAGCGAGATGGTGGTGCCGGCGAAGTCTGCCGCCGTCAGTTTGTTGGTGCGGGCCCTGGCGACCACGTCCTCGTAGGCCGCAAGGAACTCGGCGAAGGTCATCGTGTCTGCGCGCTTGATGTTCGGCACGAGCAGCGAGCGGGTGCCGTCGGGCTTGGGCAGGTCGATCGCGATGCCGAGGTTGACGTGCGCGGGCACCACGACGCTCGGCTTGCCGTCGGGCTCGGCGTACGACACGTTCTGGCTCGGGAACACCTTGAGCGTCTGCACGATCGCCCAGCCGATCAGATGCGTGAACGAGACCTTGCCGCCCCGCGCGCGGCGCAGGTGGTTGTTGATGACGATGCGGTTGTCGATCATCAGCTTCGCGGGCACGGTGCGGACGCTCGTCGCGGTCGGGATGCTGAGGCTGGCATCCATATTGGCCGCGAGGGTCTTGCTCACGCCGCGCAGCGGGGTCACGGTGTCTTCGGCCGGAGCGGCATCCTCGCCGTCGACAACGGGGACGCTCGAGGTCTGCGGTGCTTCGGCGGGGATCGGCTGCGGCTTGGCAGGAGCCGAGGTGGTGCGGGCGACCGGCGTCGATGCCGTCGTGGGTGCGGGCTCGGTGGGCGCAGGCGAGGACTCGGGCGCGGGGGACTCGGGCGCGGGGGCCTCGGGGGCGGAGGCTGCCGGTGCCGGAGCAGCGGCCTCGGGCGTCACCACGGGGATCGACGTGGTCGGCGTCGGGTCGGTGACCGGGTGGTAGCTCTCGAGAACCGGCCACCAGCTCTTGTCGACCGAGTTCTTGTCGACGAGGTACCGCTCGTACAACTCGTCGACGAGCCATTCGTTGGCGCCGAATTCGCCCGAATTCGGGTCGTCAGCTGCGGTTCCGGTGATGGGGCTCGACACGGCTTGACCGCCCACTCTCAGTTCTCGATATCGGGTTGTGCGGGTGTGGCCTGCCGGTGGCCGCACCCAGGGCAATCTTAATCACTCCGTGGCGCGAGTGCCGTCCCCGGAGTGAGGGACGTGCCGGAAAAACTGCGGTTCTTGGCCCTAGCGTTGACTCATGCGCTTTCTCGGTCCGCTCCCCGCTCACGATCTGACCTACTCGGACGTGTTCCTGGTTCCGAACCGCTCGGCGGTCACCAGCAGGCTCGACGTGGATCTCGCGCCGGGCGATGGCAGCGGAGCCACGATTCCGATCGTCTCGGCCAACATGAACTCGGTGACCGGACCGCGGCTGGCCGCGACGCTCGCACGCCGCGGCGGCATCTCCGTGCTTCCCCAGGACCTGCCCCTGCAGCAACTCGGAGAGGCGATCCGGTGGGTCAAGCAGCAGCCGGTCGCCTGGGATACCCCCATCGTGCTCTCGCCGGAGCAGACGGTGGCCGATGCCCTGCGTCAACTGCCGCCCGCCGACGGCCACGGCATCGTGCTGCGCAACGAGGCCGGCGAGGAACTCGGTGCGGTTCCCGCCGCGCGCCTCGGCACGGCGCTGCCCGACGCACGGCTGGGCGACTTGGTGCACGGCTCGATCACGGCGCTCGACGCCGACGATCTCGGGGGTGATCTCGCGGGACCGCGAGCCGCCTTCGACCTGCTGGTCGCGGCCGATCTCGATTTCGCGCTCGTGCAGCGGCACGGCCACGTGATCGGCACGATCAGCAGGCGCGGCGCCCTGCGCGGCACGCTGTACCGCCCGGCACTCGACCGCGAGGGCCGGCTCTGCGTGGCCGCGGCCGTGGGCATCAACGGCGACGTGGCGGCGAAGGCGGCCGCCCTCGCCCACGAGGGTGTCGACGTGCTCGTGCTCGACACGGCGCACGGCCACCAGGAGGGGATGCTGCGGGCGCTCGCCGCCGTGAAGAAGCTGGGGCTGGGCATCCCGATCGTCGCGGGCAACATCGTCACGGCCGAGGGCGTGCGCGACCTGGTGGACGCGGGCGCCGACATCCTCAAGGTCGGGGTCGGCCCCGGCGCGATGTGCACGACGCGCATGATGACCGCGGTCGGGCGCCCGCAGTTCGGCGCGGTGCTCGAGACCGCCGAGGCGGCGCGCGAGCTCGGGGCGCACGTCTGGGCCGACGGCGGGGTGCGCTACCCGCGCGATGTGGCGCTCGCGCTGGCGGCGGGGGCGGCATCCGTCATGATCGGCTCCTGGTTCGCCGGCACCATCGAGGCGCCCGGCGTGCTCGAGACGGATGACGCGGGCCGCCTGTACAAGCAGAGCTGGGGCATGGCATCCACCAAGGCCGTGCACGAGCGGTTCGGCCGGCTCGACGCCTACGAACTGGCCCGCAAGGAGCTCTTCGCCGAGGGCATCTCGAGCTCGAAGATTTATCTCGATCCGCTGCGCCCCTCGCTCGAGGATCTGCTCGACATGATCACCTCCGGCGTGCGCAGCTCGTTCACCTACGCGGGGGCGGCCGACCTGGCGGCCTTCCAGGAGCGGGCGGTGGTCGGATTCCAGAGTGCTGCAGGCTATGAGGAGGGCAAGGCCCTTCCCGTAAGTTGGTAGCCATGATCATGGCGATCCTGGATTTCCCGGTGGTCGAGGGCCACCTCGACGAGGCGCTGCGCGTGCTCCGCGTCAGTCTGGCCGACACCCGGGCCTTCGACGGGAACCTCGGAGCCGAGATCCTCCTGGATGACGACCCGAGTCACTTCCTGCTCGTCGAGACCTGGGAGTCGGCCGCGCACAACCACGCGTACCAGTCGTGGCGGCTCACCCCCGAGGGCACGACGCCCGGTTTCGCCGAGCACCTCCGGGGCCCGTTCGTCATGACCGAGTACACCGTCTCGCCCCACTGACCCCGCGGGGTCAGCATCTCAGGCTGCTGCGGGGGAGCGGATTCGTCGTTCGGGGCTCGCGAACTCGTCTCGACGGCTGCACGCAGCCTCACGACTCACGCGCTGGATATACTCGGGCGAATCATGGATGACCCCCCGTCCGGCCGCCTGAAGAACGTGGGCGCGCCGTGAGCTACGAGTGGATCCTCCTGATCATCGGACTCGTTCTCACGGTCGGCACCGGCTTCTTCGTCGCCAGCGAGTTCACCCTGGTCAACCTCGATCGGGCAGAGCTCGAGGCGCGCCAGGAGCGCGGTGAGACGATGCTCGGTCCGGTGATCAGCGGCCTCAAGCGCACGTCGACCCATCTCTCCAGCGCCCAGTTGGGCATCACCCTGACCACGCTGCTGACCGGCTTCACCCTCGAACCGGCTTTCAGCACCGCTCTGCAGCCGCTGTTCACCGCGATCCACCTGCCGCGAGGCGCGGTGCTCCCGATCGCGACGGTGATCTCGATCGCCATCGCGACGCTGCTGTCGATGATCATCGGCGAGCTCGTCCCCAAGAACCTGGCGCTGGCGATCCCCCGGCAGGTGGCCAAGATCGTCATCCCCTTCCAACTCGGGTTCACCGTCGTCTTCAAGCCCTTTGTGCGGCTGCTGAACAGCACGGCCAATCTGCTGCTGCGCGTGTTCGGCATCGAACCGAAAGAAGAACTGAGCTCGGCCCGCACGGCCGAAGAGCTGCGCAGCCTCCTGCGGCGATCCGCCAGTGAGGGCTCCCTCGACCGCGATACGGCCACCCTGCTCGCGCGCACCCTGGCCTTCTCGGACCACACCGCCGCCGACGTCATGACGCCGCGACCGCGGCTGGCCAGCATCGATCGTTCGTCGAGCGCCGATGCCGTGGTCGAGCTGGCCCGCACGACCGGGTTCTCGCGATTCCCGGTCATCGACGACGACATCGACGACGTGGTCGGGCTGGTGCACATCAAGCAGGCCGTGGCGGTGCCGCGCGAGCGGCGCCCTGAGGTGCCGGTATCTGCGCTGCAGTCCGATGCTCTGCGCGTTCCCGAGACCATGAAGCTCGACACGCTGCTGGGCGAACTGCGCGGCCGCGGATACCAGATGGCGGTCGTGGTCGACGAATACGGCGGAACGGCAGGCGTCGCCACCCTCGAAGACCTGGTCGAAGAGCTCGTCGGAGAGGTCGCGGACGAGCACGATCGCGCCCGTGCCGACGTGGTGCGCAGCCGCGACTGGCTCACCTTTCCCGGGGCGCTGCGCCCCGACGAGCTGATCGAGCGCGCCGGAGTGGTGGTGCCCGAGGACGGCCCGTACGAGACGGTCGCCGGCTTCTTGATGAGCGAGCTGGGCCGGCTCGCCAAGACCGGCGACACCGTCGACATCGACGCGGGCACCTTCCGGGTCGAGCGGATGGACGGGCGGCGGATCGACCGGGTGCGCTTCACGCCGCGCCACGACGACGATCAGACGGCAGGGGCAACAGGATGAGCGCCGCCGACTGGTGGGGGATCGCCTGGCTGGTGATCCTGCTCGCCGTGAACGCCTTCTTCGTGGCCGCCGAGTTCGCGATCATCGCCGCGCGCCGCAGCCAGATCGAGCCGCGGGCCGAAGCCGGATCGCGGGCCGCCAAGACCGCCATCTGGGCGATGGAGCACGCCACCCTGATGCTCGCCACCACGCAGTTGGGCATCACCATCGCGAGCCTGCTGATCCTCAATGTGTCGGAGCCGGCCATCCACCGCCTGCTGTCGGTGCCGCTGCACCTGACGGGCTGGACCGAGAGCGTGATCAGCACCCTCGCGTTCATCATCACGCTTCTGATCGTGTCGTTCCTGCATGTGGTGCTCGGCGAGACGGTGCCCAAGAACATCTCGTTCTCGGTGCCCGACCGAGCCGTGCTGATCCTGGCCACGCCGCTGGTGGGCATCGCCACGGTGTTCCGCCCGGTCATCGTGGCCCTCAACGCCATCTCGAACGGTGCGGTGCGCCTGTTCGGCGTTCAGCCGCGCACCGAGGCCAACACGGCGTTCAGCTTCGACGAGGTCGCCACCATCGTCGCCACCTCGACCCGTGAGGGCGTGCTCACCGATTCGACGGGCACCCTCAGCAATGCCTTCGAGTTCACGACGAAGACCGTCAAGGACGTGCTGGTGCCGATGCCGAAGCTCGTCACCCTGCCCGACGACACGACGCCCGAAGACGTGGAGCGCGCGGTCGCTCAGCACGGCTTCAGCCGCTACGTGCTCGTCGACGACGAGGGCGAGCCGAGCGGCTACCTGCACCTGAAAGACGTGATTGATCTGGACGACGACGAGTTCGGCGAGCCCGTGCCGCCCAAGCGCATCCGCCAGCTGATCTCGATCTACCACGGCGCCGAGCTCGAGGATGCGCTGGCGACCATGCGCCGCTCCGGCTCGCACCTGGGTCGCGCCTTCGACGAGAACGGCGCGACCAAGGGGGTGCTGTTCCTCGAGGACATCATCGAAGAGCTGGTCGGCGAGGTCCAGGACGCGACCCGGCGGCGGCGCTAGGGCGACGGTGAGTGCCGCACGCTACCTGATCGCGTCGATCCCGCTGCGCGTCGCCGGCTCGGGGGCGAGCGTCGTGCTGCCGATCCTGGCCGTGCAACGCCTGCACGATGTCGCGATCGGCGGCGGGCTGGTGGCGGCCTCACTCGCGCCGAGCGTGATCGTCGCGCCGCTCGTGGGGGTCGTTCTCGACCGCACGCGTCACCCGCGGTGGTGGATCGCCGGGTCCGGACTGATCACCGCGGCGGCGTTCGCGCTGAGCGCCTTCCTCGGCAGCGTCCCGCTCGGGGTGATCGTCGCCGCGCTGGTGCTCTCGGGGGCGGCATCGCCGTTCTTCCTGGGCGGGCTGTCGAGCTTCGTCACCGATGCCCTGCCGGATGAGCGCCGGGCGTACGCGGCCGACGCCCTGTCGTACAACGTGGGCGCGGTGGCCGGCCCTGGACTCGCCGCCCTCGTGGTGAGCGTCGGCGCTGCGGCAGCCGGAGCGTTCATCTTGGCGGGGGCCTCGGTGCTCGGAGCGATCGGCGTGTTCGGCATCCGGATGCGTCCCCGTCCGCGCCCGGAGCACGGCGCGCTGGCGGCGATCGTGGCGGGGACCGGCCATCTGCTCACCCACCGCCCGCTGGCCGCGGTGGCCCTCTCGGGAACTCTCGCGCAACTGGGAGCCGGAGCGCTGCCCATCTGCGCGGTCGCCCTCGAGCTGCAGCGCTCCGGCACACCGGAACGCGGAGCCTGGATCGTCACCGCGTTCGCGATCGGGTCGCTGATCGGCTCGCTCATCGCCACCGCCAGGCCGCCGCGGCGCTGGCGCACCGAGACCGTGATGCTGGTCGGATTCGCCGGCACCGGGCTGCTCACGATCGTTGCGGCGGCAGATCTCGGCCTGCCGTGGACCGTCGCGGGCATCGCCCTCTCGGGTCTGTGCACCGGGCCCAGCACGGCGGCCATGCTGCTGCTGCGCAAGCAGCAGAGCCCGACGACCGTGCGCTCGCAGGTCTTCACCGTCGGATCCGGGTTGCGCACGACGGCCGCGGCCGTCGGAGCCGCGATCGCCGGACTCGCTGCCGGGCTGGATGCGGGCATTCTGGTCGCGGTGATCGGCGTGATCTGGGTGGCATCCGCCCTGGTGATGCTCGCCTATCCGCGCGGGGCGGCGCCGATCGAGGAGTGAGCGGCGGGGGTGTCGGCGGTCAGGTGCGCGTCGCCATCCGCGCTCTGAGGTACTGCGGCGGCCAGTAGTCGAGCTCGACGCCCAACTCGTGCGCGGCGCGCAGCGGGAAGTGCGGGTCGCGCATCATCTCGCGTCCGAGCATCACGGCGTCGGCCTGGCCGCTCGCGACGATGGCGGCCGCCTGCGCGACCTCGGTGATGAGGCCGACGGCGCTGACTGCCACGTCGGCCCTCTCGCGCACCTGTTCGGCGAACGGCACCTGGTATCCCGGGCCGAGCGGGATGCGCACCCCCGAGATCAGGCCTCCGGACGAGATGTCGAAGAAGTCGGCTCCGGCCTCGTGCGCCCACCGCGCGACCGTCGCCGTCTGGTCGGCGTCCCAGCCGCCCTCGGCGTAGTCGCTCGCCGAGAAGCGCACCAGCACCGGCACCTGCTGGCCGACCTCGGCCCGCACCGCCCGCACGATGTCGAGCAGCAGCCGGGCGCGGTTCTCGAGCGAGCCGCCGTACTCGTCGATGCGCGTGTTCGACAGCGGCGAGAGGAACTGGTGCAGCAGGTAGCCGTGCGCGGCGTGCAGCTCGACGAGGTCGAAGCCCGCGTCGATCGCGCGGCGCGCGCCGGCGGCGAAGGCCTCGACGACGGCGGGCAGTTCGTCCGCGTCGAGGGCGCGCGGCGCGCGATAGCCCTCGAACGCCAGGGCAGACGCCGACACGGTCTGCCAGCCCCGGCCGGGGTCGACATCGTCGGGGGCATCCAGGGGGATGCTGCCCTTCTGGTCGAACCCCCACTCCGGGTAGACCGACGCCTTGCGCCCGGCGTGGGCGAGCTGGAGTCCGGCGACGGCGCGCTGCGCGTGCACGAAGTCGACGACGCGGCGCCAGCCGGCCACCTGCTCGTCGTTCCAGATGCCGGTGTCGTGCGGCGAGATCCGGCCCTCGGGCACGACCGCCGTGGCCTCGGCCATGACCAGTCCGGCTCCGCCCATCGCGAACGAGCCGAGGTGGGCGAGGTGCCAGTCGGTCGGCACGCCGTCACGGGCGATCACCGAGTACTGGCAGAGCGGCGGCACCCAGATGCGGTTGCGCGCGGTGACCCCGCGGAGGGTGAGCGGGTCGAAGATCGTGGCCGATCGGCCAGCTGGTGGGCTGAGTGTCATGAGGCGAGGGACTCCAGGAATGCGCGCAACTCGGCGACGGTGGTGAAGACGTGTCCCGTGACGCCGAGGGCGGTCGCGGCATCCACATTGATCTTCTTGTTATCGATGAACACCATCCGGTCGAGAGTGATTCCCAACTCGCGCGCGGTCACCCGGTAGATCTCGGGATCCGGCTTGATCAGCCCGAGTTCGGCGCTGACGAACATCGCCTCGAAGTACGCAGCCATCGGCGAGTGCCGGAACGGGTCCGAGAAGTCGAATCCGGCATTCGACAGAAGCGCGACGCGCGTGCCGCCCGCGTGCAACTCGGCGAGCACCTGCACGGTGCCCGGCTCGACGCTGATCCAGCTCCGGATGTCGGCGGCCCACAGCTGCTGCAACCGGGCGGGCGACCACTCGACCCCGGCGTCGCGGGCGATCAGGTTCCAGTACTCGCGGGGGAGCGTCACCCCCTGGTCGAGGTCCTCCCGGTAGCGGTCGTAGAGCTCCCAGAACAGGCGGGTGTCGAGTCCCGAGATCTCGACGAGCGCCGCGCGGTCGGCCGCGCTCTGCGAGACTGAGATCACCTCGCCGTAGTCGAAGACGATGACGCGGTCGGGGATCCGGATGTTCACGTGGCCAAACTATCGTGGGCGCATGGAGGCTCTCTTCGGACCGCACGACGCCGCACGCTGGATCGCCGTGCCGCGCGACGACGATGACAAGTACTCGCGCGGGGTCGTCGGGTTCGTCACCGGCTCGGCGACGTACCCGGGCGCCGCGGTGCTCGGCGTCGAGGCGGCGGCCCGCACCGGGGTCGGCATGATCCGGTACCTCGGCGCCGGCCGTCCGACCCGGCTCGTGCTGCAGCGCCGGCCGGAGGCGGTCACCGCCGACGGCCGGGTGCAGGCCTGGGTGCTCGGCTCGGGTCACGACCCGGAGAGTCTCGACGAGGTCACCTCGGCCATGCTCGACGGTGCGCTGGCCCAGGGTGTTCCGATGGTGCTCGACGGGGGAGCGCTCGGCCGCCGAGCCGAGGCGCAGGGGCCGGTGCTGCTCACGCCGCACGCGGGCGAGTTGAGCCGGCTCATCGATCTCGACGTCGACGCGATCCGCGCCGACCCGGACGCCGCGGCTCTGCGCGCCGCGCGCGAACTCGACGCGACGGTGCTGCTGAAGGGGCACACGACTCGGATCGCGGTGCCGACCGCGACCGGCGGCGCTGCAGGCCGCGCCGGCCCGCTGCGCGTGCGCTCGGCGCCGTCGTGGCTGGCCACGGCGGGCGCGGGAGATGCGCTGGCCGGCATCCTCGGCGCCCTGCTGGCCACGCACCACGCGCAGCTCGACGCGGAACCGGGGCTGCTCGCGCCGCTGGCCGCGACCGGGGCGGTGCTGCACGGGCTCGCGGCCGAGCGCGCGAGTGCGGGCGGTCCACTCACGATTCTCGACCTGACGGCGGCCCTGCCCGCAGTGATCGCCGAGCTTCTGCGGATACCCTGACCACATGACGGACGCCGCCCCTCGCCCGCATGACGTCCGGACGAGGCTCGCATCGCTGGCGCGGAGTCCCTTCACCCTCTGGGTCGGCTTCGTCCTCGTGCATTTCTGGCTCGGCGCACTGGCCCTGTACGGGCCCGGCTACCCGCTCGGCGACGTCAACTGGGTCTACAAGTTCTGGGTCGAGCACGGTCTGGTCTCGGGACAATGGGTCGGGCTGCAGACCTCGTGGGTCTATCCGATCGTGGCTCTGCTGCCGATGCTCACGGCATACGCCTTCGGCCCCGCGCTCTACACGAGCACCTGGCTGAGCCTGATCATGGTGGTGGATGCTGCGGCCTTCGCCGTCGTGATGGGCTTCGGGCGCGATCGCCGGGTCGCGCACGTCGCGTGGTGGTGGCTGGCGCTGCTGGTCTCGCTCGGCCCGGTCGCCGTGGGCCGCATCGACGCCGTCGCCGTCGCCGTCGCGATCGTGGGACTTCTCTGCCTGGCCAGCGCTCCGCGGTTGGCCGGGGTGCTGCTCGCCGTGGCGGCCTGGATCAAGGTCTGGCCCGCCGCCCTCGTCGCCGGGGTCTTCATCGCCGTGACGTCGCGCGTGCGGGTGGTGCTTGCCGCTCTCGTCACGTCGGCGGTCATCCTCGTGGTGTCGATCGCTCTCGGCGGGGGAGGGGCCAACGCCTTCAGCTTCATCACCCAGCAGACCGGGCGCGGCCTTCAGATCGAGTCGGGCCTGGGCACCTTCTGGATGTGGGACGCCTTCACCCGCCGCCCCGGCGCGAGCACGATCTATTACGACAGCAGCATCCTGACCTACCAGTTGCACGGGCCGGGCGTGCAGACCGCCGCGGCGGTCGCCACCCCGCTGCTCGCCCTGGTCGCTCTCGCGCTGCTGCTGCTCGCGATCGTCATCGTGCGCCGCGGCGCCTCGGCCGCCGAGTTGCTTCCGCCCCTCGCGCTCGCCATCACCGCGGCGCTGATCGTGTTCAACAAGGTCGGTTCGCCGCAGTTCGTCACCTGGCTGGCGGTGCCGATCGTCTTCGGACTCTCGACCGCCGCGACCGGCCGGGGCAGCTCGTTCCGCTTTCCCGCGGTGCTCGCCCTGGTGATCGCCGCCCTCACGCAGATGATCTACCCCTCCCTCTACCAGGAGCTGCTCGCCCTGAACGTCTGGATGCTGCTCGTGCTCACCGTGCGCAATCTGCTCTTCCTGGTGCTGCTGGGCTGGGCGGTGTGGACGATGCTGCGCCTGGTGCGTCCGGGCGTCGAGCTGCAGCTGGTCGACGAGTCGAACTGGCTGCCGCGGGTCTGGCCGTTCGTGCCGGAGCGCGGCACCGAATCCGACGGGCTGCGCCCGTGACGGACGTGGCCTCCGCGTCGCCGCCCACGCGGTCGGCCGCGCGCGTGCGCCTCGCCCTTCTGGCACTCGCCCTGGGCGGGTTCGGCATCGGCGCGACCGAGTTCGTCGCGTCGGGGCTGCTGCCCAACATCGCGGCCGACCTGCTTCCGAAGCTCGATGCATCGTCTCACCAGCAGGCGATCGCCCAGACCGGCATCATGATCTCGGCCTACGCGGCCGGAGTCGTGGTCGGCGCCCCGACGATCGCGGTCTTCGCAGCCCGACTGCCGCGCAAGGGGCTGCTGCTCGCGCTGGTGGGCGCCTTCACCACCGGTTCGGTGCTGTCTGCCCTCGCCCCGACCTTCGAGCTGCTGGTCGCCGCGCGCTTCGTGGCGGCCCTGCCGCACGGCGCATACTTCGGCATCGCGTCGCTGGTCGCATCGTCGCTCATGGGGCCGGGCAAGCGCGGTCGCGGGGTGGCCTTCGTGCTCTCGGGTCTCACGATCGCGAATGTGGTCGGGGTGCCGGCGATCACCTTCTTGGGCCAGCAGGCGGGTTGGCGGGCGGCGTATGTGGCGGTCGCGATCGTCTTCGCCCTCGCCGCGCTGGCGATCTGGATGGTCGTGCCGCGCCAGCCCGGCGATCCGCACGCGACGGCGGCGCGCGAGTTGGGCGGCTTCACGCACCTCCCAGTCTGGCTGGCGCTGCTGACCGGGGCCGTCGGCTTCGGCGGCTTCTTCGCCGTGCAGAGCTACGTCGCTCCGATGGCCACCGAGGTGGCCGGACTGCCGTCGGGCTTCGTCCCGATCGCGCTCATCGTCGCGGGGCTCGGCATGACCCTCGGCAATGTGGTGGGCGGCCACCTGGCCGATCACGGTCCGGTTCGCGCCATCTTCCTGTGCTTCGGCGCCTTCGCGCTCGCATTCGTCGTCCTGGGCCTCACGGCGCAGTGGCCGATCGGCCTGTTCATCGGGGTGTTCCTGGTAGCCGGCACGGCGTCGGCGCTCTCGCCGGCCATCCAGACCCGATTGATGGATGTCGCGGGCGCGAGCCAGACGCTGGCCGCCGCCGCCAACCACTCGGCCCTCAATCTCGGCAACAGCCTCGGCGCGGTGCTGGGGGGAGCGGTGATCGCCGCCGGATTCGGCTATCTGGCGCCGACCTGGGTCGGACTCCTGCTCTGCGTCCCGGGCGTCGCCCTCGCCCTCTGGGGCGCCATCCTAGGCCGCACGCAGCACCTGCGCCGCACCGGACGGAGCGCGGAGACCGGACCGAACCCGGAGACGGGCCCGATCGTCCCGCTCTCCGGCGTCTAGAACGAACCGCCGTCGACGGAATCCTGGATCAGGATGCCGTCCTGGATCGCCCGCTTGCGCAGCGCCACCTTGGTGCCCACGTCGATCCCGGCCACGCGGTACTTCTCGCGGATCCGCTTGAGGTAGCTCTTCGCCGTCTCCTCCGAGATGCCCAGCTGATAGGCGACCGACTTGACCGGCTCGCCACCGCCGTACAGGGCCATGACGCGGCGCTCCTGGGCGCTCAGCTTGGGCGCGCCTCCGACGTCGGCCGCGTTCAGTGCGAGGTCGAGCTCGGCCGAGACGAAGCTCTCGCCCTGCGCGGCCGCGCGGATCGCCTCGACGATCATGCCGGCATCCTCGCTCTTGACCAGATACCCGAGCGCGCCGGCGCCGAGGGCCTCGCGCACCACGTTCGGCTCGGAGTAGGTGCTCATCAGCACGACCTTCACGCCGGTGGTCTTCAGGGTCGAGATCTTGAGCGCGACCGGGATGTTGTCTTTGAGGTCGAGGTCGAGCAGCACGACGTCGACGGGGAACTCCGGATGCGTCAGCAGCTCGGGCCAGGTGGTCACCGCGGCGACCATCGAGATGTCGTCGGCCGCGTTGCGGATCCATTCGGTGAGCGCCCCGAGGAGCATCCGGTGATCGTCGACGAGTGCGAGGCGGATGGGAGCCACGTTCGGCTCTCCTTTCTTCGGTTCAAGCGAGCTGTGGTGCGGGGTCTTCGTGGGGCCGTGCGGCGGTCAGACGTCTGCGGGGTTGTCGACCAGGCACTCGATGTCGACCCGGAGGCTGGAGTCCTGGGTGTGGTCAGAGTAGTGCCCGACACGGCCGAGAGCGTCCCAGATCGACGGGTCGACACGATTCCGTGCCACACCGGTCGTCGTGATCGTGATCGGAACGAGGATCTTGTGCTCGGGCACGGGCGTCTCGCCGGGGGCGACCGGCCCGACCTGAATCGTCACCGTGCGGCCGGCATTGGAGGTGATGGTGTCGCCGACCAGCAGCCAGGCCGCCGCCAGCAGACCGTCGCGCTGGATCGGATCGAGCAGCCCGGCCAGGCTGGACTTGTCGACCAGCGTCACCGCTTTGCCCAGCATCTCGGACTCGCTGACCGCGTGGTAGAGCCAGGTCTCGCGTCGACCCTCGATGAGGTGCAGCCGCAACTCGGTGGCGAGGGATGCCGCGACCGATGCCATCTTCGGCGCCAGCGGCAGCGACGTCTTCTTTCTCGCGATCGCCTCGAGCAGCTCTTCGGCGGCCAGGTCGAGACGGGCCAGCTCTTCGGAGGCGAGCATGCCGACCGCATAGCGCGGCGCGGACACGGTGGACTGCACGAGCACGCGGTCGAGCTCGACCTGCACCATCCGGCGGAAGCCTTCGACGATGGCGACGCCGATCACCGCAGGAAGCACGGCCGCGGCGACCGCGGTGATCTGCGGCGCGATCCAGTCGGCGGTGATCTGGTCGGAGGGCGGCGTGTCGAGGAAGATCACGATCGCGAGGCCGACACCGAGGACGCCGGCCGCGATCAGGATCTCGGATGAGCCGCGCACGGTGACCACGATCAGCAGCGTCATCCCGGCCGCGAGAGCCGCCGTGGCGTCGCGCCCGATGTCGTGCAGATCCCAGACCGCGATCACGTCGAGGGCGACCGCGACGAGCAGTCCGGTCAGGAAGAGCCCGAACATCCAGTCGGGGAGCCGGTCACCGATCACCCGTGAGGTCACGATCGCGCCGACGATCACCGCGCCGAGCACGATCCACGCCGACAGGGCGGCGAGCGGCTGGGGGTACGCCCCTCGGCCCCAGAGCCCGATGAACCAGCTCACACCGTAGACGGCGCGCAGGCCGACCAGGATGGCGGCGCCGAGTCCGAGGAACGCGGTGCCGAGGCTTGCCCGGTGCGCCGATGCGCGCCCCAGGCGTCGGGCCGTCTTGCCGACGGCGCGGCGCGCATTGTTCACCACGACACCGAGGGTGTTCTCTTCGGGGGCGGAGAAGGTCACGAGCCCGACCCCCCGTTCGACGCATCGCCCCGCGGCACCTCGAGCACGACCGTGGTGCCCGAGCCCGGTGCCGAGAACAGGCGTGCGTTGCCGCCGACATCGCGCAGTCGCGCGACGACCGACTCCGTGAAGCCGAGCTTGGCGTCATCGATGTTGCTGATGTCGAATCCGACTCCCGCGTCGGTGACCATGGCGCGGACCATCTTGCTGTCCTCGGTGATCGTGACGTGCGCCTCCGTGACGCCCGAGTGCCGCCGCACGTTCTCGAGGCACTCCGCGAGCGCCAGCAGGAAGGCATCCAGGTAGTCGCTGGGCAGCAGCACCTGTCCGGTGCCGTGCCAGCTGACCTGCAGCCCCATGCGGCCGAAGCGCTGCTTGACCGACTCGAGCGTCGTGCCGAGCACGGGCTCATCGATGACCTGGATCGGCGAGGTCGCGGTGCCGACCGCGTCACCGTTCGGAGTCGGGCTGGTGCCGAGCCGCAGCTGGCGCAGCAGCTTGGCGTCGTCGCCCGCTTGCTGCCGAAGCGCCTCGGGAGTCACGCCGACCCCGGAGTGGGCGAGCAGGGTGAGCGTGGCGAGCACGGTGTCGTGCAGCAGTCGCGCGCCCTGGCGGCGCTGGGCCTCGAGTTCGCTCGCCTGCCGTTCCGCGCGGTGGGCTCGCCCGATGCTCGCGATCCGCTTGGCGACCTGTGGAACTCCGGCGCTGATCCAGATCGCGACCAGGGTCGGCAGCACCCAGCCGAGCACATAGACGCCCGCCGTTCTCAGCGGCGCCTGCAGATCGCTGGTGAGAAGCAGCAGCGCCGAGCCGACCACCACGAACGCGACGATCAGCGCGGCGATCCTCGGCCCGCTCGACGTGAGAACGAGGCCGACCGAGGCGAGGGATGCCGCCGCCACCTCCACGACCGCGGTGAATCCCGCCTGCGAGGGGCGCGGCCCGATCGTGCACACCACCACCACGATGGCGAGCCCCATCACCAGCACGAGGGCGAGCCAGACGGGGGAACGGCTGATGCCGATCCGGAACTGGGCAACACCGAGCACCAGGAACAGGGGAAGCGAGATGATCAGCGCGGTGCCGCTGACCGCGCCGGGCAGAACGAAGCAGAGCAGCGCGACGAGGGTGAAGCTGAGGCCGTACACCCGCGCGGTGCGCTGAAGGAGGCGATCGCGCTCTTTGGTGATCAGGTCCATCTCGATGTTCTTTCTCCTGCGTGTCGCCTCATCAGCTAAGCCATGCTGTCAGAGGGGGCACCCGAAGGGGGGGTGCCACGCGGAGCGGATTCTCAGGCCGCGAAAAGCCGTCGAAGCTGCTCGGAGACCAGAGCGTCTTCGATCAGGAACGCATCGTGCCCGAAGGGCGATTCGAGCACGACGGGCCGGTCGCCATCGATGTTGCCGACCAGGTGGCGGGCGATGATCTCCTGGCCCGGCACCGGAAACAGCCGGTCGGAGTCGATGCCGACCACCAGCGCCCGCGCGGTCGCCCGCCCGAGGGCGGCCGCCACCCCGCCCCGGTCGCGCCCGATGTCGTGCGAGTTCATCGCCTCGGTGAGCACCAGGTAGCTGTTCGCGTCGAAACGGCGGGTGAACTTGTTGCCGTGAAATCCCAGGTAGCTTTCGACGGCGAACACCCCGCCGCCGCCGAGCGGGCTGAGTCCGCTCTGCCAGCTGCGCTCGAAGCGGTCGTTCAACTCGGAGGGGGATCGGTAGTTGAGCAGCGCCATCCGACGTGCCAGGGCCAAGCCGCGGTGCGGTCCGCCGCCGTCCGGCGCCCCGTAGTAGGCGCCGCCCGCGAAGGCGGGGTCCATGCGGATCGCCTCGTTCTGCACCGAGTTCAGGGCGATCTGGTCGGCGCTCGAGATCGGCGGCGCGGCCAGGATCGCGACCCGCTCGACCCGATCGGGATGGGTCACCGCCCACTCGAGCGCCTGCATTCCGCCCATCGAGCCGCCGATGACGGCCGCCCAGCGCCCCACGCCGATGGCATCCGAGAACATCCGCTGCGCCTCGACCTGGTCGCGGATCGTGAGATAGGGAAAGCGCGCCCCCCACTCGGCGCCGTCGGGGGCAAAGGAGGCGGGCCCCGTGCTGCCCTGGCAGCCGCCCAGCATATTGGGCGCGACGACGAACCATTCGGCCGGGTCGAGCACGCGGCCGTCGCCGACCAGACTCGACCACCATCCCGCGGTGGGATGCCCATGACCGGCCGGCCCGGTCAGGTGACTGTCGCCGGTCAGCGCGTGCAGCACGAGCACCGCATTGCTCGCGTCGGAGTTCAGTTCGCCCCAGGTCTCGTAGGCGATCGTGGCCGAGGGCAGCGGCCCGCCCCGCTCGAGCGCGACCTCGCCGATCTCGACGAAGCAGCGGCGGCCGGGATCGTCGCCGGGGCGCCACGCACCGGATGCCGGGGGCTCCGCCGACAGCGCCCGCCGATTGGACTCCGTGACGAACGCCGAGGGCACCGCGTCTTCCGGTGTCTGCCAGTCCATGTCATGGCCATTCTGGTGGATGACGAAAGGCCCCGCCCGCGTGTGACGCGGTCGGGGCCTCTCGGAATGCTGCTAGGCGGTCTGAGCGGCGGCCGAAACCTGGCGCGCCGCGCTGAACCCGGCCTCGAGGTCGGCGATCAGGTCGGCGACGTTCTCGAGGCCGACCGAGAGCCGCACCAGGCCCGGCGTGACGCCGGTCGTGAGCTGCTGCTCCGGCGTGAGCTGGCTGTGGGTGGTCGACGCCGGGTGGATGATCAGGCTGCGCACGTCGCCGATGTTGGCGAGGTGGCTGAACAGGCTGACGTTCTCGACCAGGGCCTTGCCGGCCTCCACCCCGCCCTTGAGCTCGAAGCTGATGACGGCGCCGACGCCCTTGGGCGCGTACTTGTTGGCCGCCGCGTACCAGGGGCTCGAGGGCAGGCCCGAGTAGTTCACCGAGGCGATGTCGGGGTGGTTCTCGAGGTACTCGGCGATCGCCTGGGTGTTCTGCACGTGGCGCTCGATGCGCAGGCTCAGGGTCTCGACGCCCTGGATGAGTGCGAACGAGCTGTCGGGTGACAGCGCGGCGCCGGTGTCGCGCAGCAGGGTGACGCGCGCCTTGATGATGTAGGCGATGCCGTCGCCGACGGCCGCCGTGTAGCTCGCACCGCCGTAAGACGGGTCGGGCTCGGTGAGGCCGGGGAACTTGTCGACGTTCTTGCTCCACGCGAACTTGCCGCCGTCGACGATGAGGCCGGCGATGACCGTGCCGTGGCCGCCGAGGAACTTGGTGGCCGAGTGCACGACGATGTCGGCGCCGAAGTCGAAGGGCTTGATCAGGTACGGCGTGGCGATCGTGTTGTCGACGATCAGCGGGATGTCGTTCTGGTGCGCGATGCCCGCGACCAGTTCGAGGTCGAGGATGTTGATCTTCGGGTTGCCGATGGTCTCGGCGAAGAACAGCTTGGTGTTGGGGCGGACCGCGGCGGCCCACTCGGCCGCGTCGTCCTGGTTCTCGACGAAGGTGACCTCGATGCCGAGCCTGGCCAGGGTGTACTTGAACAGGTTGTACGTGCCGCCGTAGATCGAGCTCGACGAGACGATGTGGTCGCCGGCGCCGGCGATGTTGAGCACCGCGTAGGTGATGGCCGATGACCCGGATGCCGTGGCCAGAGCAGCCGTGCCGCCCTCGAGTGCCGCGATGCGCTGCTCGATCACGTCGGTGGTCGGGTTCATGATGCGCGTGTAGATGTTGCCGAACTCGGCGAGCGCGAACAGGTTCTTGGCGTGATCGGTGCTGTCGAACACGTACGAGGTGGTCCGGTAGATCGGCGTGGCGCGCGCGTGGGTCACGGGATCGGGCGCCGAGCCTGCGTGGATCTGCAGCGTTTCGAACTGGTAGTCGGACATTCGGTGCTCCTTATGCGGTGGTCATTTCGGGGTGAGGAAGTCGTGGACGACAGTAGGCCGAGCTTCCGGGGCGAGCAAAGGAGCCCGCAACGCGAAGTAACAGAGCGCCGCTGAGAAGTTGACGCGCACGACTAGTCATGCGAGAGTACTCGCGTGTCCAGCATCCGCCTCTACATCCTCGGCGCGCTCGCCGACGAAGGCGACATGCACGGGCACCAACTGCGCCAGCTGGCCGAGAGGGAGCACGTCGACGAGTGGACCGACATCTCGGTCGGCGCGCTCTACGGCGCCATCAAGCGGCTGCATGCCGAGGGCCTCATCGGCGAGCTGCGCACCGAGCGTGAGGGCGCATACCCCGAGCGGCAGGTGTGGACCATCACGGAGTCCGGCCGCATCGCTCTCGCCGCCCTCCGCCACGAGGGCCTGACGCAGGTCATCACGCGGGCCGACCCGTTCGACCTCGCGGTGAGCCGGTTGGACCTCACCAAGCTCGACGAGGTCCCCAAGCTCCTGCGCGATCGGCTGGCCCGGTTGCGCCTCCAGCTGGCGCAGGACCAGTCGAAACTCGACTCCATCGCCCAGTACCTCACTCCGCTCGAACTGATGGTCATGTCGCACAAGACCGCCCGGCTCGAGGCGGAGATCACCTGGCACGAGAAGCTGCTCTCGCGCCTTCCCGACCTCCTCGCCGAGGAGCACATCCGAAAGGCCGCACCATGACCTCCGCCCCCTTCGTCGCGAGCGCGGCCGCGCCCGCCGTGACCCGGAAGACCTGGGGCGCGTTCGCGGTCCTCATCCTGGGCGTCGCCATGGCGCTACTCGACACCACGATCGTCAATGTCGCGCTGCCGACGATCCGCACCAGTCTCAGCGCCGACGAGGCCACCCTGTCGTGGATCATCTCGGGCTATGCACTCGCCTACGGGCTCGCGCTCATCCCGGCCGGCCGCGTCGGTGACCGCGTCGGTCACAAGTGGGTGTTCATCGTCGGGCTCGCCGGATTCACGCTGGCCAGCCTGATGGCCGGTCTCGCCCACGACACGGCGACGTTGATCGTCGCGCGCGTCGTGCAGGGCCTGTTCGGCGGCATCTTCTTCCCGCCGGTGACGGCGCTGATCCAGCTGATGTTCCCGCCGCGGATCCGGGGCCGGGCCTTCGCCATCCTCGGGGCGTCGATCGGATTCTCCACCGCGCTCGGCCCGTTGGTCGGCGGTCTGCTGATCCAGTGGCTCGGCGACACCGACGGCTGGCGCTCGATCTTCTTCGTCAACCTGCCCTTCGGCGTGATCGCGGTCGTCGCGGCCTTCCTGCTGCTGCCGGCCGGCGCCGAGTCGAAGGCCACGTCGGCCCTCGACTTCTTCGGCTTCGTGCTGCTGGCAGGCGGGCTCGTCGCGATCCTGGTTCCGCTGATTCAGGGGCAGCAGGACGGCTGGCCGCTCTGGACCTCCCTCTCGATCGGCGGCGGTGTCGTCCTGTTCGTCATCTTCGCGCTCTGGGAGCTGTCGGTCGCCAGGCGGGGCAAGGAGCCGCTGGTTCCGCCGCACCTGTTCTCGCATCCCTCGTTCACCGGGGGTGCGATCCTGGCGCTCGTCTACTTCGCGGCATTCACGAGCATCTTCTTCACCATCTCGCTGCTCTGGCAGGCGGGCCTGGGCCACACCGCGCTCGAGTCCGGCCTGGTGTCGATCCCGTTCGCACTCGGCAGCATCGTCGGAGCGTCGCAGAGCAACCGGCTCGCCGAACGCCTCGGCCGCACGGTGCTGCTGGTCGGAACGGGACTGGTCTCGATCGGCCTGATCTCGCTGTGGCTCGTGCTGCTGCGGGTCGCGCCGGGCGATCTCACCAACTGGGCGCTGCTGGGCCCGCTGCTGGTCGCGGGCGTCGGCTCCGGCCTGTTCATCGCGCCCAACGCGCAGTTCATCGTGGCGACGGTGGACCGCACCGAGGCGGGGGCGGCATCCGGTGTCATCGGCACCATGCAGCGGGTCGGCTCGGCGATCGGCATCGCGGTCATCGGATCGGTGCTGTTCGGCAACCTGCCCAAGAGCTTCGGGCCGACGGCGGCGCAGATCGCGGATGCCGGGCAGAAGTACGGCGCCCAGGGCAAGCCGGCCATCGAGGCGGCTCTGACGAAGATTGCCCACCACAATCTGGCGGTCGGCTTCGGCCACAGCGCCACCTGGGCGCTCGCCGTCAGCGCGATCTTCGCCGTCGTCTCGTTCTGCCTGGTCTTCGCGCTGCCCAAGCGGGTCTCGCGCGGCTACGAGGTGCCGTCGACCGACTGAGCGAGCCGCAGCGCCGGATACGCTGGAACCATGGTGAAACGCGTGGTCGTGACCGGGGCGAGTTCGGGAATCGGGGCGGCGACCGCTCGGCTGTTCGCCCAGCACGGCTGGGAGGTGATCGGCGTCGCACGCCGCGCCGACCGACTGGCCGAGCTGGCTGAGTCGGCCGAGCAGGGCCAGAGCATCCGCACCATCACCGCCGACCTGACGCGGCAGGCCGACGTCGACCGGGTGCGCGACGAACTGGCCGCCCTCGGTCCGCTGCACGGGCTGGTCAACAACGCGGGCGGCGCGTTCGGCATGGGTCCTGTCGAGTCGGCCGACCTCGACGACTGGCGCGCCATGTTCGAGATCAACGTGCTGGGCACCCAGCGCATGATCGTGGCGCTCCTGCCTCTGCTGCGCGACGGGGCACGGGATGCTGGAGTCGCCGACATCATGACCGTCACCTCGATCGCCGGCCACGTGGCCTACGAAGGTGGCGGCGGCTACAACGCCGCGAAGTTCGCCGAGCACGCGCTCGTCGGCGTGCTGCGGCTCGAGCTGGCCGGCGAGCCGATTCGCGTGCTCGAGATCGCGCCGGGGATGGTGAAGACCGAGGAGTTCTCGCTCACCAGGTTCAAGGGCGACCAGGCGCGCGCCGACGCGGTCTACGACAACGTGCCCGACCCGCTCTCGGCCGACGATGTCGCGGCGGCGATCGTGCACACGATGGAACTGCCCGCTCACGTCAACCTCGACCTGATCACCATCAAGCCGGTGGCCCAGGCCGCGCCGCACAAGGTGATCCGCGGCACGCTCGAGCCGAAGGCCTGAGTCTGAGACAGCTCATGACGAGGTCTGCGGTTGCGGCCATGATCGGGGTATGACTCAACGACCGCCCCTCCGACTCGGCTTCGTCTTCACCCCGGCGATGCCGCCCGAGCGGTTGCGTTCCGTGTCGCGAGCGGTGGAGGCAGCGGGACTCGACGAGTTGTGGGTCTGGGAGGACTGCTTCGCCCAGAGCGGGATCGCCTCGGCGGCGCTGGCCCTGGGCGCGACCGAGCGGATCACCGTGGGCATCGGCCCGCTGCCCGCACCCCTGCGCAATGCCGCCCTGACGGCGATGGAGCTCGCCACTCTCGAGCGGGCGATCCCCGGGCGGCTGATCGGGGGCATCGGGCACGGCGTGCAGAGCTGGATGGAGCGGGTCGGCGCCCGGGTCGCATCGCCGGTGACCCTGCTGCGCGAATACGCGACGGCGCTGCGCGGCCTTCTCGCCGGCGAGAAGGTGTCGGTCGAGGGCCGGTACGTCCGACTGGACGGCGTCGAGCTCGACTGGCCGCCCGAGACGCCGCCGCTGATGATCGGCGGAGGGGGCCCGGTGACGCTGCGGCTGGCGGCGGAACTGGGCGACGGGGTCCTGCTGGCCAACGCCCTGACTCTCGACGAGGTCGATGCGGCGGCGGCGATCGCCGGACCCGAGAAGCCGCTGATGGCGAACGTGATCGCCGCGACCGGCGACCACGCGGCCGAGCGGGTCGATGCCGATCTGCACGTGTGGAGGGTCGACGCTGATCAGCAGCGCCAGGGCTACGCCGTCGCGAGCGGAGACGCGGCCGCCATGGCCGCGCAGCTGCGAGCCCTCGCTGCCCAGGGCCTGACCACTCTCGCGATCGAGGCGACGCGCGACGAGCCCGATGTCGAGGGATTCATCGCGTTCCTCGGGCGCGAGGTCCGCCCGCTTCTCGCGGACTAAAACAGCACGCAGGCGACCCGCGCGGCTACGGGGCCGGGGTCTCGACCGCCCCCACGGCATCCGCCGCGAGATCGACCTCCGAGTCGGAGAACGCCAGCTTGGGCACCAGGAACAGCAGCACGGCGGCGACCAGGGCTCCGACGCCGCAGATCGTCCAGACCGCGATGTAGGCCGCGAGCCCGGCTCCGCTGGTCGACGCGGTCGAGGTGAGACCCACGTGCAGGATCACCCCGAAGACGGCCGAGGCGAACGCGCCGCCGATCGTCTTGGTCGTGTTCGTGAGCCCGGTCGCGATGCCCGACTGCCCGGCCGGTGCCGCCGCGGCTGCCGCAGAAGGCAGCGCCGCCACCAGGGCGCCCGAGCCGATTCCCGCGATCACCATGTTCACGATCACCTGCCAGACCTGGTCGTGCAACGGGATGAACAGCAGATAGCCGGCCGCGACCAGGAAGGCCGCGACGATCAACGCGATGCGCGGAGTCGTCCGCCGCGCCAGCAGCGGGAATAGCAGCGCGCCGACGATGAGCGCGATCAGGTAGGCGCCGATCAGGTACGAGATGACGTCCGAGTCGAGGTTCAGCCCGTAGCCCAGCTTCGTCGGGTCGGCCGCCGCGAAGGTCGACAGCGGGATCTGCGCGCCCAGCACGCTGATCCCGAACAGGCCGGCGGTGAGCTGAACCGGCCACATGCTCGGCTTGGTGAGCACCCTCAGGTCGATGGCGGGGTCGGGATGCCGCCGCTCGAGCCGCGCGAACGGGACGAAGATCAGCAGCCCGATGACGATCGGCACCCAGACCGTCCAGCTGCTCGGTCCGTTGAGGCGCAGGAAGGTCAGTCCGCCGGTGATGAACAGCAGGGCAAGCGTCAGCAGCATGAAGCCGCCGCCGTCCAGCTTGCGGCCCGGCAGCGGCGTCGACTCGCGCACCCCGAACAGGATGGCGAAGAAGACGAGAGTGACGCAGATCGCGGGAACCGCCAGGGTCACCGGAAAGTTCTCGCCGGTGCCCGTGAACACCCGGCTGCCCGCGAGGGCGCCGAGGATCGCGCCCGCCTCGAGGGCCACCACGAGCAGGCCAGCGGCGCGGCGCGTCGTCGACGCGCTGTTGCCCGTGCGCCGGCCGCGGTCGAAGATCAGGGCGACCTCGAGCGGCAGCCACACCACGTAGAAGCCCTGGAACGCGAAGGCGATCAGGTAGCCGGCGAAGCTGCCCGAGGCGACCATGCCCCAACTGGCCAGCGCGGTTACGGCGGTCGACGCCAGCAGGATGCGCTTGTGGCCGAACATGTCGCCGAGCTTGGCGAGCACGGGCACCACCAGTGCCGAGACGAGCAGCTGGGCCGCCTCCGTCCAGTTGTAGTCCGCGGTGTCCACGCCGATGTGCCCGGCGATCCTGCTCGCCAGCGGCACGTAGTAGCCCTGCAGGATGCCGCTGGTGAGTTCGACCAGGAACAGGAATCCGACCAACCCGAACGCCATCGTCCGGAATGAGATGCGATCAGCCATGGTCGGATGCTAGCGGTCGGTTAACGTGGTGCCGTGAGCGACGAGCGCGAGGCGATCCGGCCGCTCGCCGAGCTGATCGACCCCGGCTGGGCGGCTGCCCTGGAGCCGGTCGCGCCGCAGATCGCCAGGATGGGCGACTTCCTGCGCGCCGAAGTGGCCGCGGGCAGGCCGTACCTGCCGGCCGGGCGCAACGTGCTGCGCGCATTCGCCGCACCGCTGGCCGACGTGAAGGTGCTCATCGTCGGGCAGGACCCGTATCCGACGCCCGGGCACCCGGTCGGCCTGTCATTCTCGGTCGAGCCCGCGGTGCGTCCGGTGCCGCGCAGTCTGCAGAACATCTACCAGGAGCTGCGCACCGACTTAGGCATCCCGACCCCGCCCCACGGCGACCTGACCCCGTGGACCAGGCAGGGCGTGATGCTGCTCAACCGCGTGCTGACGGTGCAGGCCGGTGCGTCGGGCTCGCACCGCGGCAAGGGGTGGGAGCAGATCACCGAGCACGCGATCCGGGCGCTGGCGGCGCGGGGCGGCCCGCTCGTCGCGGTGCTGTGGGGGCGGGATGCCGGCACGCTGCGGCCGCTGCTCGGCGGCATCCCGGTCATCGCCTCCGCGCACCCGAGCCCGCTGTCGGCGACGTCAGGATTCTTCGGCTCGCGCCCATTCAGCCGAGCGAACGAGCTGCTCGCCGAGGCCGGCGCCGAGCCGGTCGACTGGCGCCTGGGGACGGCGGCGGGCCCGACGTAGGATCACCCCATGCCTCCGGAGAACCGCTGATGCTCGAAGAGGAGTACAACCCGCGCAGGCAGTTGCCAGCGCGGCTGCGCCCGGCTCCGTCGCCCGAGCCGGCCTTCTCGTTCGAGCTGCGCCAGGCCACCGACCGCGATGTTCCGCACATGCTCGAGATCTACAACCACTACGTCGCGAACAGCACGGTGACCTTCGACGAAGACGCCCTGACCCTGAAAGAGATGCGGCGCAAGCTGCACGATGTCGAACGGCTGGGATTCCCGTGGCTGGTCGCCGTCTCGCCGACCGGGATGATCCTGGGCTACGCATACGTCACGCCCTGGAAGGCGAAGGCGGCGTACCGCTACACGGTCGAAGACTCCATCTACCTCAGCCCCGCTGCGACCGGCAAGGGCATCGGCAAGGCCCTCATGGCGCGCATGCTCGACGACGCGAAGGCGGCGGGCATCAAGGAGGTCATCGCGGTCATCGCCGACCGGGGCGCGGACGCGTCGATCGCCATGCACGAGAACTTCGGATTCACGAAGATCGGCGAGATGGGCAAGGTCGGCTTCAAGTTCGGCCGCTGGCTCGGCACCGTGCTGATGCAGAAGAGCCTCAAGGGCGGGGCGAAAGGGGCCAAGAAGTGAGCGCCCGGCACGCCGGCGGCGTGCGCCCGGCCCCGCGCCTAGGCTCGGCTCGTGGCAGAACTGCATGATCTGACCGCCCTCGAGCAGCTCGAGCAGCTGCGCCGCGGCGAGGTCGCGCCGACCGACCTCGTCGAGCACTATCTGGCGCGCATCGAGCGACTCGACTCCGGCCCCGACGGGCTCGGCGCCTTCGTCGAGGTCACCGCCGATGCCGCGCGTGCCCGGGCCACGGCGCTGCTGAGTGAGTCGAAGGCGCTCGCCCTGTGGGGGCTGCCGTCGGCGGACAAAGACCTCGTCGATCGGGCAGGCGTGCCCACCCGCTACGGCTCGCGTGCCTTCGCCGACCACGTGCCCGAGACCTCGGACGAGCTTGTCGAGACCCTGGATGCCGCGGGCGCGATCAGCCTCGGCAAGACCAGCACCCCCGAGTTCGGCATGCCCAGCTACACCGAGCCGCTGTCCGGGCGGCCGGCCCGCAATCCCTACGATCCCGCGCTGGGCGCCGGCGGCTCGAGCGGGGGAGCGGCGGTCGCGGTGGCCGCGGGCCTGCTCCCGATCGCTCCCGGGTCGGACGGCGGCGGCTCGGTGCGCATCCCGGCGGCGGCCACCGGACTGGTCGGGCTGAAGCCGTCGCGCGGGCGCATTCCGGCGAGCCCCGGTTTCACGAATCTGGGCGGCCTCGCAGTAGCGGGACCGCTCGCCCGGACGGTGACGGACGCCGCACTCCTGTTCGACGCGATGATCGGCAGCGGTCGGCTCGACTACGCCACCCGCGCGCCCTCCTGGGACGGCGGCGCCTACCTGAACGCGGCCGTGCGCGGCGAGGGCCGCTTCCAACTCGGCGTGACGACCAGCTCGCCCTGGGAGACCGCATACGAACTCGTCGTCGAGCCCGAGGCCCAGGATGCGCTCCGGGTCGCCCGCGAGCACCTGGATGCCATCGGGCACGGCCTCGAGGAGTTCCGGCTCGAGCCGGAGGAGGGCTATGCCGCCGCGTTCATGACCCTCTGGCAGGGTGGAGCGGCCGGCATCCGGATCGAGGGCGAGCAGTTCGACCAGGTCGAGCCGCTGACCCGCTGGCTGGTCGAGACCGGGCGCGGGCTCGGCGCCCGTGAACTCTCGGCGGCGCTCGGCTGGCTGACCAGGTACGAGCGCCGCATGATCAGGCAGCTGGCGCGTTTCGACGCCGTGCTGACCCCGACCCTCGCCATGACACCGCGCCCGATCGGCTGGTACGACGCCGAGGATGCCCTGCGCAACTTCGGTCAGCAGGTGCAGTACACCCCGTTCACCAGTTTCGTGAACGTGACGGGACTGCCCGCCATCACCTTGCCGGTGCACGTCACCGAGACCGGACTGCCGATGGGCGTTCAGCTCATCGGCCGGCCCGGGGCCGAGCACGTGCTGCTCACCATCGGCGCCCAGCTCGAGCGCCGGCTGAACTGGCAGGAGCGGCATCCCCCGCAGTGGCGCGCGGGAGCGCCCGCCTAGAGGTATCCGCCGCGCCCGAGCCCGGCCTCGACCTCGAAGCGGTTGCCCAGCGCGTTCGCCCCGGCCGCGAGGTAGAGCGGCAGAAAGCACAGGCCGTACTTCTTCCACTGCCGGGTGTGCACCAGCTCGTGCTCGAGCACCCCCTCGTCGGTGAGGTCGCTCGTCAAATAGATCGCGCCGACGGTCGTGCCGCCCCGGCCGAACGACCAGCTCGGCAGCGCGACGAACGAGTACAGCCCTCGGCGGCGCCCCCAGTGCCCGAGCAGAAGGCATCCCCACACGAAGGCCGCGAGGGTCGCCAGCCAGTAGCCGGGCCGGGCGATCACCGGCAGGAGCAGGAACGATCTCAGCCCGGGCACCCGCACCGCCCCGGCGATGAACCGGGCCATTGCGCGGGCGACCCAACTCGGGTCCACCGGCGCGACGTACGGCGTCGCGGCGAACGCTGCGCCGCCACGACTCATGCGGTGCCGCGCCCGTCGGTCTCGAGAAAGCGCAGCCACACCTCGTTCAGGGTCGGATACGCGGGCACCGCGTGCCACAGCCGCTTGAGCGGCACCTTGCCGACGACCGCGATCGTGGCGGCGTGCAGCATCTCGCCCACCTCGCGCCCGACGAAGGTGACGCCGATCATCACCTCGTGCTCCGCGTCGATCACGGCTCGCGCGCGCCCCTCGTAGTGGTCGGCAAGGGCGCTCGCCCCGGCGATCCAACTCAGGTCGTAGTCGACGACTCGGATGTCGTAGCCGGCCTTCTTGGCGGCCTCCGCGGTCAGACCCACCGACGCCACCTCGGGGTCGGTGAAGGTCACCTGCGGAACGGCCTCGATGTCGGCGGTGGCCACGTGGCGCCCCCAGGGCGCATCGTCGACCGGCTTGCCCTTCGCCCGCGCCGCGATCACGTCGCCCGCCGCGCGCGCCTGGTACTTGCCCTGGTGGGTCAGCAGGGCGCGGTGGTTGACGTCGCCGGTGGCGTAGAGCCAGTCGAAGCCCGTCACCCGCATCGTGTCGTCGACGGTGAGCCAGTGACCGGGGGTGAGGCCGAGGGTCTCGATGCCGAGATCCATGGTGCGGGGCGCTCGGCCGATCGCGACGAGCAGTTCTTCGGCGAGCACGCGCGATCCGTCGGTGAGACCGATGACCACGTTCTTGTCCCCCCGGTGCACCGAGGCGGCCTCGGCGCCGATCCGCACGTCGACGCCCGCCTTCTCGAGCGCGGCCTGGACGGCCTCGCCGGCGAACGGCTCGAGCGTGCTCAGGAGGCGACCGCGCGAGAGCAGCGTGACACGGCATCCCATCGAGGCGTATGCCGTGGCCATCTCGCAGCCGACGACCCCGCCGCCCAGGATGGCGAGGCTCGCCGGCACCTGCTTCGCGCTCGTGGCCTCGCGGCTGGTCCAGGGCTTCGCCTCGGCGAGGCCGGGGATCTCGGGCAGCAGCGCCGCGCTGCCGGTGCTCACGGTGACGGCGTGCCGCGCGACCAGGTCGGTGGTCGTGCCGTCGGCCGCGGTCACGGTGAGGCGCTTCGGACCGGTGAACCGCGCGTGCCCGCGGATCAGCTCGATGCCCGCGCCCCTCACCCAGTCGACCTGGGATGCGTCGTTCCAGTCGTGCACGATCGAGTCGCGCCTGCGCAGCACTCCGAGCGGGTCGACCCCGCCCGCGATCGACTGCTTCGCGCCATCCACGTCGTCGGCAGCGCGCAGCACGGCCCCCGCGCGCAGCAGGGCCTTCGAGGGCATGCAGGCCCAGTACGAGCATTCCCCGCCGACCAGTTCGGCCTCGACCAGCGCGGCGGTCAGACCGCCTTGCACGGCGCGGTCGGCGACGTTCTCGCCGATCGCTCCGGCCCCGATGACGATCAGATCGAACTCGCGCTCAGCCATTGCTCCATCCTGCCCGACTCCGCACCGGGCGCATCAGGGGCGGAACGACTTCCGATCCATGAGGTGGGTCATTCGCTCCGGTGCTCACGATCAGCGAGTTCGACGGCTCCCACTGCCCGATCGACGCGAACGTCACCGATTGAGGTCGTCTGCGCGTTTGTCGACAGTGCGGATGAGATCCTCCGTCGTCTTCTGATCGAAGCCGATGTCCCCGGCGTGACGGATCAGATCGCGGCACGCCGTCGCGACCTCACGCAGAAGCCGGCGCGTGACCGCCTCGGAGACGTCGTGGCGTGCCGCGAGGGCGATGAAGTCGCTTGCGCGAAGATTGTCACGCCGACCCTCCGTCTCCAAGGCTGTGGTGCGATCACCGTAGGGAAGGGTCGTGACGACGTCGTAGGCCGGCGTGACGCGCCAGAGGCCGTCCGTGTTGTGCACGCTCACGTTCTTGGCGTGCAGACCTCCGTTTCCGATGATGTAGCTCATCGCGAACAGGCGGACGAGTTTCGAGATCTCCACCACCGGCGCACTCGAGACCCGTGCGACCGCGGAGAAGACCTCGCGGCTGCTCATGAGGTACTTGGCGGCCGGCCACCGTCCCGCGAGTTGAACGGCGTCTTCTTGAGCGATCGATACCGTCCGCCCCGCGATCCGAATGCGATCGAACCGTTCCACGACGAGCGCCGCCTCGCCGTCCCTGTCATGGATGACCTGGGCGGACGCCGCCTCCAGACCGCAGGCCCGCGCAACGTCGAGAAAGAAGGCCTCGTTCTCGACCAATCGAGGGTAGGCCGGCGGGGCGAGCTTAATGATCGCTGGGCCGAGAGATCCTGACACGGGCAGCGAGATCATCTGGTCGCTGATCTTGTCTTGCACCCCCGCGATCGCAGCCTCGTCCAGCGGCCTCTGGAGGAGGTCGGCGAACAGGTCTCGGAAACTGATCTCCTCCGGATCGGGAAGCTGGTGGACGCGCGCGGCGGATGGTTCGCTCGCGGATGCCCCGTGTGCGAGAACCCGGACGTCGCCCACGCAGTCAGCCCCGACCGCGACCACCTGGCTGAACTCATCGTCTGGGGACGTCTTGAGGGCCGCTTGGATCGCAGTCAGGCGGCGTCCTTCTGGAAGGAGGCCAGCAAAATAGGGAGGAACCGCGCCGCCGCGCTCCCGGTATTCGGCGACTCGCTTGGGCAGCGTCGTGGCGACGCCGGGTTCGGCCGTCGTGAGGTAGTCGCGGTCGTACTCGAAGACGACATCATCGCGATCTCGGCGCAGGGTGCCCGCACGACGTGATCCCTTGAACACATCGGCAACATCGACATCGACGGGGTCGATGTCTGTCATGGGCGTCGCGCCTCGACCAGCTCGATGCACAGGCCGAGAACGGAGATCACCGCGAGAAGCGTTGTGATCGTTGCTCCTCGCGGCCCGGCGCCGTTCTCCAGCGCAGAGAGCGCGCTTCGGCTGATGTCGGCCAGTCGAGCGAGTTCCGCTTGATTCAACTTGAGTCGTTTGCGTCGCGCTGTCACGAATGCGCCGAGTTCTGCTTCGTTCATGTCCTGTTTTCCAGACCCCAATGGATGTTGGGGTTCCAAACTAGCCCCCATTTTCAGTTTCGTCTACTTAACACGACAAAACCGGGGCGTGACTGCCGGATGCCCGACGTGCGATCAATCTTGTCGGCAATAGACGACAGAACCCGCTTCGATCACGCCTAACCGGTGAGCCCGAGCGCCGCGATCAGCCGCAGGATGGTCGGGGCGTCGTCGGCGATGTCGTCGTCGCCCGCCGGCGCGTAGGCGGCGATGGTGGCGCCGGCCAGCGGGAACCGCGCCCGCACGGCCTTGATCGCGGCGGCGAGTGCGCCCGCGCTGACTCCGAACGGTTCGGGATCGAGCAGTCCGGCGACGTCGGAGGGGTCGAGCACGTCGAGGTCGATGTGCAGGTACACCGACTCGGCGCCGGTCTCGGCCACGGCATCCACCAGGGTGGCCGGGTCGCTCAGTTCCTCGACCGAGAGGGAGCGGATGCCGGCCTCGGCCGCGAAGGCGTCCTCGCCCGGGTCCCACGAGCGCGCGCCCGCGAGCAGCACCCGCCCGGCGGGCATCAGCTCGTCGTCGATGATCGAGCGCAGCACCATCCCGGCGTACGCGCCCGAGGGGGAGGTGGCGGGCGAGTTGAGGTCGGGGTGCGCGTCGAACCAGATGAGCGCCAGGTCTCCGCGGCGGCTCACCGCGTGCGCGACCGCGGCCGAGGAGACGCCGCAGTCTCCGCCGATCACGACGGCCGCGTCATCCAGCTCTCCCAGCGCGTCGCGCAGCCGTTCGCGCACCAGCTGCAGCGAACTGAACCGGGCGACTCCCGTGCCCTGGTCGTCGCCCGCTTCCAGGGGCACGGCCACCTCGCGGGTGACGGCCGCGGGCAGATCCCCTCGGATGGCCGCCGCGCCCTCTGCCAAGCGCATCGCGCGCGACGAGGGCGAGCCCTGCCATTGGGGCACGACGACGAAGGTGGCGGTCACGCAGCCACTCTAGGGCGCGGGCTCAGCGCGCGGTATGGGGTTCGGCGGCGGCCAGGGCCGCCTCCAACTCGGCGGCCGTCAGCTCGGGACCGTATCCCGGTGTGCCGGCGTCGATGCGCCAGCTCTCCGAGAGCGGCCCGACGTCGACCACGTCGAAGCCGATGCCGTCGATGAAATCCGCGACCGCCCGCTTGGCGTGCTCATCATCTCCGGCGATCGCCAGGGCCCGGCGGCCCGGGGTGCCGCTCGGCGTCGCCGTGCTGATGATCTGCAGGGCCTGGATGTGGTTGAACGCCTTCACCACGTGGGCGTTGACGAGATGCCGCTGCAGCACCCCCGACACCGTGATGGCGCCGCTCTCGATCTCGTCCGAGACGCCGTCGCGCTGGGGGTAGTAGTTGTTGGTGTCCATCACGATCTTGCCTGCGAAGGGCTCGACCGGCAGATCGTCGACGGCGCGGAACGGCACGGTCACCACCACCAGGTCGCCGGCGGCGGCCGCTTCGGCCGGGGTCGCCGCGCGCGCGTGCTCGCCGAGTTCAGCGATCAGGTCGGCCAGCGTCTCGGGCCCGCGCGAGTTGCTCAGCACCACCTCGTCGCCGCGGGCGATCGCGGCGCGCGCGATCGAAGAGCCGATATTGCCAGAGCCGACGAATCCGATGGTGGTCATGGCTCCATCTCAGCAGACCGTGCCCGCCGAATGCTGGGTGGGCGCGGGATGCCGGGTTCGGTCGGCGCCTAGTTGCCGGAGGTGACCGCCTTCGGGGCGGGCGATCCGGCCTTGAGTGCGGCGAGCCGGGCGTGG
>DASTNC010000061.1:0-8519 GCA_035721225.1 Pseudolysinimonas sp. | reverse complement strand
CGCCTGCGCGATGGCCGAGTGCTCCGAGTCGACGGGGACGATCTGCCCAGGCCGCGCCGCCGAGGTCACCAGCTCGCCGCCGACGATGAGCGACTCCTTGTTCGCCAGGGCGAGCGTCGCTCCCGTCTCGAGCACGGCCAGGGTCGGCGCGAGGCCGACGGATCCGGTGATGCCGTTGAGCACGACATCCGCCTCCACGGAGCGCACCAGTGCGACCGACTCGTCGACCCCGAGGGCGGTCGCCGACACCCCGGTCGCGGCCGCCTGCTCGGCCAGCTTCTCGCGGTTGCTGCCTGCCGCGAGTCCGACCAGCTCGAAGCGGTCGGGGTGGGCCGCGATGACCTCAAGCGCCTGCACGCCGATCGAGCCGGTGGAGCCCAGAACGATGACGCGTCGCATGACTTCAGGCTAGCTAGGCTGCCTGCTCCATGCGCTGGATCAGCCCGCGGTCGCCGCTTCGGCGGCCAGGATGTCGATCACGAACACGAGCGTGTCGTCTTTGCCGATGCCGGCGCTCGAGTTGCCGCCCTGCGGTCCATACCCGTCGGCGGGAGCGATCACGACCAGAACCTGCGAGCCCACCGTCTGGCCGACGATGGCGTTGGTGAACCCGGTCACGAATCCGTTGGCGGCTCCGGAGTAGGGGCTTCCGCCCCAGGTCTGGTCGAAGATCTTGCCGGTTGCCAGGTTCGTGCCCTGGTACTGGATGGTGACCTGGTCGGTGGCGTTGACGACCGCTCCCGCGCCCTTGATCAGCGTGGCGATCTGGGTCGTGGCCGGCGGCTTGTAGCCGTCGGGCACCTTGAGGGTCGGCTTGCCATCTGCCGCGACCGTCACGGTCGGAAGGCCCGCGGGCGGCGCGACCGCGTCGCCGGCGGCCTTCGTCGGAACGAGGCTGACCACATCGGCGACGAACACGATGACCTGGTCGGCCGGGATTCCGAGTTGAGAGCTGCCGGCCTTTCCGAAGGCCTCGGATGCCGGCACGACGCCCACGACGCGCGTGCCCGCCTGCGCGCAGTTCAGGGTCTTGACGAGTCCGGTGATGACCTTGCTGGCATCCACCGTGATCGCGCTGGTGCGCCCGGTGCCGTACCCGGTCGACGTGACCGTCTTGCCGGTCGTGCCGTTGTAGAGCGTGAAGCTCACGTTCACGATGCTGCCGGGCGCGGCTTGGGCGCCCGAGCCCTGGATCACCACGGTGCGCTGCGTCGACGACACCTTCAGCGGAGCGTTGATCGACACATTGGGAGTCGTGTCGAAATCGCCACTCACCTTGACCGAGTCGGAGGCGGAGCCGCTCGAGACGCACGCGGCGCCCACCGTCGGGATCGAGGTCGGAGTCGACGAGGACGACCGCGCTCCGGAGCTGGAGCCGCTGCATCCGGTCAGGGCCAAGGCCAGGCCGGCGACGGCGGCGGTCGTGACGAGCAGAAGGCGGTGGGCGCGGGCGTTGGGCACGGGCTCCATTCTCACCCACCGCACCTTGGTGGCTGCTGCGCGCCGCGCTGCACGGCAGGAGCGCCGTCGAACCGGCTTAGGCTGACCGCATGACCTTCAGCGTGCCGCAGAAGCGCAAACTCGTCACCGAGCTGCCAGGACCGAATTCGGTGGCGCTCCAGGCGCGCCGCGTGAAGAGCGTGTCACGCGGGGCGGGCACGCAGGCCAACATCTACATGGACCACGGCTCGGGAGCCATCCTGGTCGACGTCGACGGCAACCAGTTGATCGATCTGGGCTGCGGCATCGGCGTCACGACCATCGGCCACGCGCATCCGGATGTCGCAGCGGCGGTGAGCGAGCAGGTCGCCAAACTGACCCACACCCTGTTCACGGTCACGCCGTACGAGAACTACGTGCGGGTCGCCGAAAAGCTCGCGCAGCTCACTCCCGGCGACTTCGAGAAGCACTCGATCCTGGTCAACTCGGGCGCAGAGGCGGTCGAGAACGCGGTCAAGATCGCGCGCAAGTACACCGGTCGCCGCGCGATCGTGAGCCTCGACCACGCCTTCCACGGCCGCACGAACCTGACCATGGCGATGACCTACCGCCCCTGGCCGGAACGCGCGGGCATGGGGCCGTTCCCGGGCGAGCTGTACTCGGTGCCGGTCAGCTATCCCTATCGCGACGGGTTGAGCGGCGAGGAGGCCGCGGCCAAGACCATCGACTACATCGTCACCCACATCGGCGCGAGCGAGGTGGCGGCGTTCTTCGCCGAGCCGATCCAGGGCGACGGCGGCATCATCATTCCGGCCCCTGGCTACTTCGCGGCGATCAAGAAGTTCTGCGACGACAACGGGATCGTGTTCGTGGCCGACGAGATCCAGGCCGGTATCGGCCGCACCGGCACCTGGTTCTCGATCGAGCACCACGGCGTCGTGCCCGACCTGATCACCAGCGCCAAGGGCATCGCGGGCGGCATGCCGCTCGCGGCGGTCACCGGCAAGGCCGAGATCATGGATGCCGTGCAACCGGGCGGCATCGGCGGCACCTTCGGCGGCAACCCGGTCAGCACCGCGGCGGCCCTCGCCGTCTTCGACCTGATCGAGCGCGAGAACCTGCTCGGCGAGGCGCAGCGCGTCGAGAAGGCGCTGCTCGCCCGGATCGGCGACTGGGCGTCGACGTACCCCGTCGTCGGCGAGGTGCGCGGCAAGGGCGCCATGTTCGGGGTCGAGCTGGTGCATCCCGGAACCAAGGATCCCTACCCCGAGGCGCTCACTGCGGTGCTGAAGTACGCCACCACCCACGGTGTGATCGCGCTCGACGCCGGCAGCTGGGACTCTGTGCTGCGCATCCTGCCCAGCGTCGCGATCAGCGAGGAGCTGATCGACGACGCGGCGAGCGTGCTCGAAGAGGCGCTCGGCGCGCTGTAGCCGAACGGCCCTCTTCGCGGTCTTCTGCCGGAGCCGTTCGCCGAGGACAATGTCGGCCATGCCGAAGTCCCCGACACCCCCGCAGCCCCCGGTCGACGGCAACCCCGCCGGCCTCCGCGCCCAGATCCTGTCCACCGAGCACTGGAGCCTGCTCGCCTCGCGCACCACCACCCAGAACGAGGTGCTGAGTCGGATCAGCATCTTCTTGACCCTGGTCTCGGCGACCCTGGTGAGCCTGGCCCTGGTCGGCCAGGCGACGCGATTCGGCACGGTCTTCTCGATGTTCGCGATCGCGATCCTGGCGTTCGCCGCGATCGTCGGGTTCCTCACCCAGATCCGAGTGTTCAACGTGTCAATGGAGGACCTGGGCTACGTCATCGCCATGAACCGGCTGCGCGCCGCATACGCCGAGCTCTCGCCCGGCACCGATGACGCCTTCATGACGTCGACGCACGACGATCAGGCGGGCGCCGCAACGACCTACTACTTCTTGGGACCGCGTCGCAGCCGCAGCCAGATCCTCGGAAGCACGATGGTGTTCATCGTGGTGGTGAACGGGGCACTGCTCGGACTGCTGGCCGCGGCCGTCGTCATGACCGCGACATCGATCACGGTTGCAGCGGTGGTGATCGGCGCTCTGATTTCGTTGATCTACATCGCGGTCAGCATGGCCATCGGATCACGGCCCTACTTCCGGTTCTGGAAGACCCACTCCGCGCGCAACCCCACCCGCTAGCGGTACCCGGGCCTCGATCAGGTTGAGGGCGATGCCCAGCGTCACCGCGATGCCCAGGGCCGCCAAGGGCGGGAGCACGGCGGCGATCACGACTCCCGGCACCAGAGCGGTCGCCACCACCAGGCGTGGCCAGAGCCACGTCCCCGTCAACCGCCACCAGAAGAACACCGTGGCCGCCTGGTAGAGCGATGCACCGCCGGCGAGTGCGGCCGCGCCGAACCAGCCGAGCGGGGTCGGCGAGGCGACCCACTGCATGGTGAGCTCGATTCCGGTCGCCGTGAGGATGATGCCGGCCACGATCGGGTAATGCAGGTAGGTGTAGCCGACCGTGGCGGCATCCACCCGGTCGGTGCCGGTCCGGGCGGCCAGGGCATGCTCGGAGCCCCGCGAGATCCGATGGAAGTACAACCACCACAGCGTGATCGCCCCCACGATCGCCAGCACCGCGCCGACGACGACCTGCCAGAGCAGCGGACGGGATGCCACCCCCACCCCGATCGAGACCACCGACTCGCCGAGGGCGAGCATCACGACGAGGTTGAAGCGCTCGGCCCAGTGCGACGGCGAGTGGATGCGCCACGACCCGCCGAGCGAGGTCACGGCGACGATGACCGCGTCGATCACCAGAGCCCCGAACCAGATCCAGACCTGCGCAGCGCCGCCCAGCAGGGCCCCCACGATGAGCACCGCGATCGTGGCCGGGAGCGTGCTCCAGTCGGTGATCAGGATCTGCCTGCGCAGGCCGGGATCGCCTTCGGCGGCCCGGAAGAACAGGACGCCGTGCAGCACTCGCACCGCCGCGAAGCAGACCACGAAAACCGTGGCGGAGCGCGGATCGCCGCCGGCCGCGTGAAAGGCGTTCGGCACGGCGAGCGCCGCGACGAAGACGAACACCATGGCGATCGCGAGTCCGAGTCGGAGAAGCGGCCGGTCGACGCGCGCCTGGTTGGCGAACCAGCCGTACGAGGTCCAGACTCCCCACAGCAGGCCGAGAACCGTGATCGCCTCGAGCACGGGAAGGGCGGCGTGGTGATCGACCTCGTGGCCGCGGATCATGATCCCGGTGACCTGGGTGAACGCGAAGACGAACACCAGGTCGAACAGCAGCTCGAAGTTGCTGACCCGTCGGCTGTCGGCCGGCACGCCGTGCGCGCTCACGACGAAGACGAGGCCGACCACGCGGGCGCCTGCGACCTCGTGCCCCCCAGCTTCGCCCGCTGGCCGAGGGCGCGATCGCCATCGTGCGAGGTCTCGGCGGCCAACAGGCCGGTGCCGAGAATCCGACGCGACAGGCCGACGCGGGTGGTGCTCACGCGGGTGGTGCTCACGCGGCGACCGCCAACCCGATCTCGGAGCCGCGCCCCGACGTGATGGCGGTCACCGAGGCGGAAGGCGGTGCGGGCGACATCGCTGCCGGCGAGGCGGTCGACGAGGTCAGTTCGATGACGACGGCCTCGGCCGTGACCTCGTGCAGCAGGTCGACGAGGGTGAGCCCCAGCGCGGTGCAGATGCCCGCGAGGATCTCGCTCGACGGCTCTTTGCGACCGCGCTCGATCTCTGAGAGGTAGGGCATCGAGATGTTCGCGGCCTGGGACACCTCCCGCAGCGTGCGACCTTCGTCCCAGCGGATGCGGCGCAGCGCGGCGCCCGTGACGTGCCTGAGCAACATGCTGACAACCTAGTGCGCGCCGTGGACGCGGTCACCCGCCCCCGCACGGGATTCGCTGGCGGCGAACCGCGCCGCAGAGCGGGCGCTGGAGGATCAGCTCAGCTCGTCGTCGAGCACCAGGATCTGCGGTTCGTGCCGCACCGGGAAGTTCACCGAGTTCGCGATGAAGCACAGCCGGTTCGCCTCGGCGTGCAGCGCCAGAGCGGCTGCCGGGTCTCCTGCCGAGATGGTGACGACGGGTCGCAGCACGACCTCGACGATGGCCCCGCTGCCGTCGGAGTTCGTCTGCAGGGTGCCCGTCGCGGCATCCGTGTAGCTCTCGACCACGACGCCGGCCCCGGTCGCGGCGTACAGATAGCTGAGCAGATGGCACTGGCCGAGGGCCGCGACCAGCTCCTCTTCGGGATTCCAGCGGTCGGCATCGCCGTGGAATGCTGCGGCAGCCGAGGCGAGGATGGTCTGCTTGCCGGCCGAGCGCACCTCGACGGCGCGCGAGAAATCCTTGTAGCCGCTCGTGCCGGTTCCGCGATTGCCCTGCCATTCGACGGAAACCGTGAAGGAATGCTCGGCGTTCATCGGAATCCCTTCATCTCATGGCGTCTGACGCACGATTCCGCACATCGCGCGCCCGGCGGCGCGCGGCTAGAATCGGAGGCATGACCGACGTCCTGCCCGACACGCTAGCAACCGTCCCCACCGAGCGTCGGGTGGTCACGGCCATTCCCGGGCCGAAATCGATCGCCCTGCAGGCCCGCCGCACCGCCGTCGTGAGTGCCGGCGTGTCGAGCGCTTTGCCCGTGTTCATCACCCGGGCGCACGGCGCCATCCTGGTCGACGTCGATGACAACGCCTTCATCGACCTCGGCGCCGGCATCGGGGTCACGACCATCGGGCACACCGACGATCACGTGGTCGCGGCCGCCCAGCAGCAGCTCGGCGAGGTCGTGCACACGCTCTTCACCATCACGCCCTACGAGGAGTACGTGCGCGTCGCCGAACTGCTGGCCGAGCACACCCCCGGCGACTTCGCCAAGAAGACCGTGCTGGTCAACTCCGGTGCCGAGGCGGTCGAGAACGGCGTCAAGATCGCCCGCAAGTACACCAGGCGCACCGGGGTCGCGGTGCTCGAGCACGCCTATCACGGCCGCACCAACCTGACGATGGCGATGAACTTCAAGGCCATGCCCTACTCGCTCGGCTTCGGGCCGTTCGCGGGCGACGTGCACCGGGCTCCGAACTCGTACCCCCTGCACGACGGGCTCTCGGGTGCGGATGCGGCGGCGCGCACCATCTCGTACCTCGAGAAGACCGTCGGGGCATCGGATCTGGCCTGCCTGGTCGTCGAGCCGATCCAGGGCGAGGGCGGCTTCGTCGTGCCCGCCGAGGGCTACCTGCCCGCCCTGCAGGAGTGGTGCACGGCCAACGGCATCGTGTTCATCGCCGACGAGATCCAGAGCGGGATGGCGCGCACCGGCCGTTACTTCGCGAGCGAGCACTTCGGCCTGGTGCCCGATCTGGTGCTGACCGCCAAGGGCATCGCGGGCGGACTGCCGCTCGCGGGCGTCACCGGACGCGCCGAGATCATGGATGCCTCCCAGCCCGGCGGGCTCGGCGGCACCTTCGGCGGCAACCCGGTGGCCTGCGCGGCCGCGATCGCGGTGTTCGACCGCATCGAACAGGACGGCCTGCTGGCCAAGGCCGCCCGCATCGAAGCGACGCTCAAGCCGGCGCTGCTCGCGCTGCAGAAGAAGTACCCGATCATCGCCGAGGTGCGCGGCATCGGCGCGATGCTCGCGGTCGAACTCAACGACCCGAAGACCGGAGCACCGCTCGGCGATGTTCCCGGCAAGGTGGCCGCCTTCGCTGGGCAGCAGGGCGTGCTCGTGCTCACGGCGGGCACCTACGGCAACGTGCTGCGGTTCCTGCCCAGCCTGGCGATCACCGACGCGCAGCTGGCCGACGCGGTCGGCGTGCTGGACGCGGCATTCGCCGCTCTGTAACGGCTAGAACCAGTCGCTGGGCGGGTAGTCCGGCACCACCTCGGCCGCGACCCGGCGCGGCAGGTGGAGCGGCACAAGGCGGTGGTGGTGACCCACCGCCGGCATCGGCCTCATCACCGGCATCGGCTTCACCGGCGCCACGGGCGCTACCGCTTCCGCAGGCTCCATCGACCTCGCCTGCCTCACCTGCGCAATCCGGCTGTCGGCGAATTCCAGCATGCCCCGCCGCACCGCTCGCCAGATGACGGTGTACAGCAGCCACAGCACGAACGCGGCCAACGCCAGAACGATTCCGACGGTGATCAGTGTCATGATGCCCTGATCCATGGCGCATCACCCCCTTGGCGACGATCTTCCACGCCGCGGCGGTGGCCGGCCAGCCCCTGCTCGGGGGACAATATCGCGACACCGGGGTACACGGTGTCCTCCTGTTGGCGGACAGGACGTCCTGCAGCCGCGCGAGGGGCGCGTCAGGCGAAGAGCGAGCCGACCGCTTCGCGGAACGCATCCGTGTGCCGGGCGACATCGTCCGAGGTGGTCGCCGGCGACATGAGCGCCATGTTGTGGAACGGCGTCATCAGGATGCCGCGATTCAGGGCGTGCAGATGCAGGTACTGCTGCAACGCGAAGTCGTCGGCCGCGGCGGCCTCGGCGCCGTCGTGCGGCGCGGTCGGACGGAAGCTGTACTCGGCCCGCGCGCCGAGCTGCGTCACCTGCCACGGCGCCTCGAACTCGTCGATCGCGGCCTGGACGCCCGCCGTCCACTCGGCGGCCCGCGCGATCATCCCCGGGTAGACCTTCGGGGTGAGGACTTCTGAGAGGGTCGCCCGGATCCCGGCCATCGACACCGCGTTGCCGGCGAGCGTGCCCCCCACTCCCCCGACGTCGAGGTCTTCGCGGCCTTCGCCGTCCCAGTCGAGGCTGGCCCGAACCCGTTCGCCGAGCCCGGGCTTCATGCCCCAGGCACCGGCCGGGATGCCGCCCCCGATGGTCTTGCCGACCACGACGACGTCCGGATCGAGCCCGTCACGTGCGGTCATCCCGCCCGGACCGGCGCACAGCGTGTGCGTCTCGTCGATCACCAGGAGGGTGCCGGTGCAGTCGCACGCCGCGCGCACGGCGGCGTGCCAGCCGGGGTCCGGCAGCACGATGCCGATGTTCGTGAGGGCGGGCTCGATGAGAACCGCCGCCACATCGCCGACCGCGAGCGCGGCCTCCATCGCGGGGATGTCGTTGAACGG
>DASTNC010000060.1:0-6227 GCA_035721225.1 Pseudolysinimonas sp. | reverse complement strand
GTGACCCGCAGCTCTTGCAGGATCTCGCTCCAGTTGCGGTCGGAGCGCTCCGACTCGGTCTCGTGGCGCCCGTCATGGGCGTCGACGTCTTCGTCTGCGTCGGGGTCTGCGTCGGACATGCTTCGACGCTAGACCTTGCGGGTCAGTGTGCGGCGGCCGGTTCGGGCTGCGGTTCCGGTTCGCGCCGGTGCCGCGTCACCAGGTACGCTCCGCCGATCACCAGCACGAACCCGATGACCGTCCAGATCGTGATCCTCTCGCCGAGCACCAGCGCGCCGGCCACGATCGCGACCGCCGGATTGACATAGGTGATGGTCGTCATCCGCATCGGGCCGATCTCGGCGATCAGCGCGAACATGATGAGGAACGCGGCGGCACTGCACACGGCCGCGAGCGCCACGATCGACAGGATGACGGGCAACGACGGCACGCGCGACGGAAAGGCGTGGGTCAGCGCCACGAACGGCAGATAGATCACGGCGGCGATCCCCAGCGAGACTGCGACGACTCCGACTCCGGGCAGATCCGACATCCACCGCGACAGGATGGCGGGGCCGAACGCGTAGCAGACCACCACCACCGCGATCTCGGCGACGCCGATCAGATCCGAGCCCGCGACATCCAGGCCCACGAGGGCGGCGACGCCCAGCATCCCGGCCGCGATCCCCAGCCAGTTGCCGAGCGAGAGCCGGGCGGGGCGGCCGAATGCGACCGCGACGGCGACGCCCACCAGCGGCACTGCGGCGATCAGCAGTCCCGCGGTCGAACTCGGCAGATTCTGTTCGGCCGTGCTCAAGAAGAACCAGGGCACCACGATCTCGATCACGGTGTAGGCCAGCAGAGGCCGCCAGCGCTTCAGCACGATCAGCACCTGCCGGCGCGCGACGGCCAGGGGCAGCAGGATCAGGGCGCCGAGCGCGCACCGCCCCAGAACGACCATCGCCGGGTCGAGCTCGGCGACCGCGACCTTGATCAGCAGATACGGGATGCCCCACGCGACGCCCAGGGCGGCGAACAGGATGACGGCTCGACGGCTCACTCGGCCATCCTGCCCGGTATCGGGCTACGAGCGGCGCGCCCTCCCGGCCAGGCGGCGGTGCAAAGCTGCCGGAATGGTGACGCCTGATCGGCGACCGCGTCGTCGGGATGCTGAGGGCCACGGTCGCCTCACGAGTTCACCCGGATGATCTCCTGCTGGTACGGCGCCACGATCCCGCCCGAGATGCGGCAGTCGAGCACGAGGAAGCGCCGGCTGTCCGCCGGCTCGGCGGCCCACGCGCCGAGCCGGTCCAGGTCGGCAAGGGTGCGCACGACGACGCCCTCGGCGCCGACGGCCTCGCCGAGTGCCGCGAAGTCGACCTCGGGGATCAGCATCGGCGCGAGCGCAAGGCCCTTCACCCGTCCGTAGAGGGTGACCTCGGCGCCGTAGGCCGCGTCGTTCCAGACCACGGCGATCCCGTGGCCGGCCGCGACCCGCACCGCGGTCTCGAGGTCGGCCAGCGCCATCAGCCCGCCGCCGTCGCCGGTGGCGAGCACGATCGTCGACTCGGGCTGGGCCCGCGCGGCGCCGGCGACCGACGAGAAGCCGAGTCCGATCGACTGGTAGGCGGTGCCGATCGTCATCATACGATCCGGCGCCGCGACCGGCCAGAACATGTTGACCCAGCCCAGGAAGTGGCCGCCGTCGGTGACGACGACCCGATCGTCGGGCAGCAGTTCGGCGATGCGCTCGGCGACCGAACGCGGATCGAGGCGGCCATCTGGCGCGATCCCCGTTCCCGTTTCGTACTGGCGCAGTTTCGCGATCGGCATGCTCTCGCGCCACCCCGAGGGCGTGGCTCCGCGCGTCCGCAGCCCCACGACGACAGCAGCGGCCACCACTGAGGCATCGCCCCTGATGAACCGGTCGACCCGCGGGTTGGTCTGGACATCGGAGACATCCACCTGAATCACGACGGTCTGCTCGCCGAACAGTTCGCCGAACTTGGTGGTGAACTGATTGAGCGCAGCCCCGAACACGACGGCGACATCGGCCTGAGCGACCAGCGCCATCGCCGCTTCGGCGCCGAAACCGCCGGTCACGCCAAGATCGAACTCGCCACGCGGAAACAACCCGCGACCCAGCGCGGTGCTCCCGGTAATCGCCCCGGTGAGGTCGGCGACCTCTCCCAACGCCGTTCCCGCACCCGCCACCCAGGCGCCGCGGCCGCCGAGCAGATACGGCCGCTTCGCCGACGCCACCGCCTCAACGAGCGCCTCGACCGCGGCGGAGTCCGGGATGACGGGGCCAGGCAGCGTCAGCTCGCGTGTCGTCGACGACCCCACCTCGGCGGTCGCGAGATCGTAGGGGATGGTCAGCACCACGGGGGTGCGCTGCGACAAGGCGTACTCGATAGCGTCGATCGCGGTCTCGGTCGCAGTGTCTGCCCCGACGGTGAAGGTGCGAGCACCGACCGCCGTGGCCAGCATCCCCTGATCGACGTCCCAGGGTCGCGCGCCGGTCGTGGGCTGATCTCCGACGACGACGATCATCGGGATCCTCGCCTGCACCGACTCGGCCAGCGGCGTCAGCATGTTCGTGAACCCCGCGCCGTAGGTCGCGGTCGCCACCGCGAGCGAACCCGATGCGCGGTGGAACGCGTCGGCCGCCACGATCGCGCCCGCCTCGTGCCGCACCGGGGTGACCGTCACGCCGGGGAGGTGCTCGAAGGCATCCATCAGGTAGGCGTTGCCGTTGCCCATCACGCCGAACACCTGCTCGACGTGGTCGGCGAGGGCGAGCGCGATCTGGGCTGAGACGGTGGGCATGACAGAACTCGTCTTCTAGGAGAGGGAGAGGATCGGGGCGAAGAAGGCCGCGAGCTCGGCCGTCGCAGTCAGAGGCAGCACGTTCGCCACGTACTGATCGGGGCGGACCACGACGATCGCCCCGCGCCGGTCGACGGCTCGGGTCTCGAAGATGTCCGACGCCGGATCGGCCGCGTACACCTTCTCATAGTCGATCAGCCCGAACGGCCCGGTGCGCGGCTGGAACAGCTCGGGAACCCGCGAGAGGTCGACCTCGGCGTGGGGCTGCGGGACGACGACCTTCACGTCGAACCAGGCGTCGAGGTCGAGCCCCGACGGAGTGGCGGCGAGCGGCGAGTCGGGCGCGGAGGCCAGCCAGGCGGCGAGGTCGGCCGCCGCCGCGCCCGTCGGGTCTGCGAAGACGTAGATGCGCCAGCGTCCATCCGCCCGCGCGTGGTGGCCCAGCTGCACCGGATTGCCGTCGCAGACCCGAACGACCGGCGCCGACGTGAAGCGCTTGCCGATCGGGAAGCCCTGGGCCAGCTCCTGATGCCTGTCGGCGGCGACGATCATCGACGGCTCGTAGCGGGTCATGAACCCGGCCGGGAACTCGAAGGTCTTGACATAGAAGCTCTCGAGCTCGGTCGGGTCGTCGAGCTCGTCCTGCTTGGCCGCCATCAGGCTCGACCACTGCTTGTCGAACTCGATCAGGTTCTTGGCGATCACGTGCCGCTCGGCCGAATAGGTCGACAGCAGCGAGGCGGGGGCGCGTCCGTCGAGCACGTGACCCAGCTTCCAGCCGATGTTGAAGCCGTCTTGCATCGAGACGTTCATGCCCTGACCGGCCTTGGCGCTGTGGGTGTGGCAGGCGTCGCCCGCGATGAAGACGCGCGGCACCCGGCCGCCCTCGGCGTCAGCCGGTACCCCGGCCTGCGCCCCGACGGGCACGTCGTCGAACTTGTCGGTCAGCCGGTGCGCCACCTCGTAGACGCTGTGCCAGGCGACGTTCTTCACGTCGAGCGAATACGGACTCAGGATCCGGTTGGCCTTCGCGATGATCTGCTCGATCGTGGTCTGACGCACCGCGCCATTGTCGTTCGGGGGCACCTCGCCGAGGTCGACGTACATGCGGAACAGGTAGCCGCCCTCGCGCGGGATCAGCAGGATGTTGCCGCCGTCGTGCGACTGGATCGCGCACTTCGTGCGGATGTCGGGAAAGTCGGTGACGGCCAGCACGTCCATGACGCCCCAGGCGTGCATGGCCTGGTCGCCCTCCAGCGTGCGGCCGATCGACTCGCGCACCGCGCTGCGGGCGCCGTCGCAGCCGACCACGTAGTTGGCGTGCACGATGCGCTCCTGGCCGGCATCCGGCCCGACGGTGCGGCGCAGGGTCACCGCGACCGGGAAGTCGCCCTCGGCGCCCACGCCGTCGCCGACGGTCAGCCCGACGAACTCGAACCCGTAGTCCGGGGTCATCCGGCTCGGCGACATGGCCATCACCTCGGCGAAGTAGTCCTGCACGCGCGCCTGGTTCACGATCAGGTGCGGGAACTCGCTGATCCCGGTCGGGTCGTCGTCGACCAGAGCGGTGCGCACGATGCGGTGCGGGTCGTCGGGGTCGGGCTTCCAGAACGCCATCTGGGTGATGCGGTACGCCTCGGCGATGATCCGCTCGGCGAAGCCGAAGGCTTGGAAGGTCTCGACGCTGCGGGCCTGGATGCCGTCGGCCTGGCCGACCTCGAGGCGCCCGGCTCGGCGCTCGATGATCCGGGTGGTCACGTTCGGGAACTGCGACAATTGCGCCGCGGCGATCAAGCCGGCCGGCCCGGCGCCGACGATGAGCACATCCACCTGGTCGGGCAGTTCGACGGGCCGGTCGATGCCCACGCCGGCCGCGGGCTGCAGGCGCGGCTCCCCCGACACGTAGCCGTGGTGGTGGAACTGCATCAGAGCTGCGCCCCGAGCTTGAAGCCCTCGGCCGAGTCGCCCGTGCGGGTGTACGAGAATCCGTCGGCGCCGATGGTGACCGCCTGCTCGCTCGGCTCCTCGCGCTCCACCACGGGCTGCGGGTTCCCGTCGAGATCGAGCACCGGGCTGGCCTCGGTGTACCAGCTCGGGACCACCGGGTTGCCCCACCAGTCGCGCCGCTGGTTGTCGTGCACGTCCCAGGTGACGACCGGGTTGTCGGGGTCGCCGGTGTAGTAGTCCTGGGTGTAGATCTCGACCCGGTGCCCGTCGGGGTCGCGCAGGTAGAGGTAGAAGGCGTTCGAGACGCCGTGGCGGCCGGGGCCGCGCTCGATGCGGTCCGACATCCGCAGCGCCCCGAGCTCGTCGCAGATCGCGATGATGTTGTGCTGCTCGTGCGTCGAGAAGGCGATGTGGTGCAGCCGCGGGCCCGCACCGCCGGTGAGGGCGGTATCGTGCACCGTCGGCTTGCGCCGCAGCCAGGCCGCGTAGGTGGTGCCCTCGTCGTCCTGGATGTCCTCGGTGACCCGGAAGCCGAGCCCCTCGAGGTAGCGCACCCCGGCCGGGACGTCGGGGGTCACCTGGTTGAAGTGGTCGAAGCGGACGAGCGCACCCGGCGTGTACAGCTCGAAGTGCCACGAGAGCCGCTCGACGTGCTGCACCTCGAAGAAGAACTCGTAGGGGAAGCCGAGCGGGTCGGTGACCCGGACCGCGTCGCCGATCCCGTCGACGAAGCCGTGCGGCCGTCGCTCGGTGCGGCATCCGAGCGCCTGGTAGTAGCTCTCGGCGCGGTCGACGTCGTCGGGCGTGCGCACCCGGAACGCCAGGGCGGCCGCCGCCGGCACCGGCCCTTGGCGCAGCACCAGATTGTGATGGATGAACTCCTCGAGCGTGCGCAGATAGATCGCATCGGCGCTCTCGGCGGTGACCACGAGGCCGAGCACGTGGACGTAGAAGGCCCGGGATGCGGCCAGGTCGCTCACCACCAGCTCGAGGTAGGCGCCGCGGACGATGTCGGGCGGGGTGGGGTTCGGCATCGTTGCCTCCTCAGGCCGCGCCGAAGCGCGGGGTGTGCACGTCGCCGAGCGTGATGTGCACGGCTTGCTGGTCGGTGTAGAAGTCGATCGAGCGGTAGCCGCCCTCGTGTCCGAGCCCCGACGCCTTCACCCCGCCGAACGGGGTGCGCAGGTCGCGCACGTTGTGAGAGTTGAGCCACACCATGCCGGCGTCGATGCTCTGGGCGAAGGTGTGGGCGCGCGTCAGGTCGGTGGTCCACAGGTACGCGGCCAGGCCGTAGCGCACGCCATTGGCGAGCGCGAGCGCCTGGGCCTCCCCCTCGAAGGGCGTGATCGTGACGACCGGGCCGAAGATCTCCTCCTGAAAGATGCGGGCATCCGGCGGCACGTCGGCGAACACGGTTGGAGAGACATAATTGCCGTTCGGCAGCCCCTCGGGCCGGCCGCCGCCCGCCACCA
>DASTNC010000059.1:0-4313 GCA_035721225.1 Pseudolysinimonas sp. | reverse complement strand
GGTGCCCCTGGAGGGACTCGAACCCCCAACCCTTTCCTTAGGACGGAACTGCTCTTCCATTGAGCTACAGAGGCTGACAGACCAAGGGTACCGGCGGGGCGTCGGCGTGGTGTCCTCCCGGCCGGGTTGCGCTCCCGGCCTCAGGGCAGCCGACGAACGAGCACGACCCCGTCGTCGAGCACCGCCGGCTCGCCGTCGGGCCCGAGCGCCTCGCGCTGGCGGATTTCGGCGAGCTCGACCGCCCAGAGCTCGGGGTCCAGCGCGAGCGCGACGAGGTCGTCGGCCGGCTGGGGAAGGGTCTCGTGGTGATGCGCGGCCGGATGCCAGGGCGGCGGCACCGCGTGCGTCACGATCAGGAGCCGCCCGCCCGGGGCCACCTGTCCGGTTGCGCGTCGCAGCATCTGCTCGCGCGCGGACGGCACCGGTGACGGCAAGAAGCATGCGGTGACGAGGTCGTACTGCTCGGCGTCCGGATCGTGTTCGAGGTCGACAACCTGGAACCGCACGGACTCGTGGCCCAGCCCGAGCGCCGCAGCCGCCTCCCGCGCGTGCGCGATCGCCGAGGGAGCGATGTCGACGCCGGTGGCCCGCCAGCCGTGCTGGGCCAGCCAGATGACGTCGGCGCCCTCGCCGCATCCGAGGTCGAGGGATCGGCCAGGAGTCAGCGGCGCCACCACGTCGATCAGGGTCGGGTTGGGGAGCCCCGACCAGACGCGATCGGTGCTGGCGTAGCGCTCCTCCCAGAAATCGGCGGGGTGCTCCATGGGGGCCATTCTCGCAGCAGGGCGCCCCCCGCTGCGGCGCAGGTAGCCCGCCGCCCTGGACTGCGGGTGCTGCGCCTCGCGAGAGCGTCGTGGAGCTCGGCGAGGTTCTCGCGGTCGCCGATGATGACGACGCCGTCGACGCGTCTTCTCCTCCACAGCCCGCAAAATCGAAAGATCTTGTACTTTCGAACATACCTTCGATAGGGGAAAATCGATGCATGGCCCTCCTCGATCAGCAGCTCGCCGCGCAGCTGGCCGCTGCGGCGCGCGCGCTCGAGGCGGTGCGGGTGCAGGGGCTCGAGCGGGTCGGTGACTCAGAACTGCTGAATCTGATCGCGGCCTCGGCGGCCAACGAGCGCGTTGCGCGGGCGCACTCCGCGCTGCTGGCCGGCGAGCTGGCGCGGCGGTCGGCGCCCGAGCTCGGCCACGGCGGTCTGGCTCAGCGCAGCGGGCACCGCACCGTGCAGAGGCTGATCCAGGCGATCACCGGCGCCACCTCGCGGGATGCCGCCCAGGCGGTCCGCGTCGGCGGGTTGGCCGAGACGCACCCGTGGCTCGGTGCCGTGGCCAGCGCGGTCGCCGATCAGCGGGTCTCGACCGACGCGGCCGATGCGATCCGGGCCGGGCTCGGGGCACCGAGCGAGGCGGTGCCGGCCGAGGTGCTCGCCGCGGCGGCCGCCCGGCTGGTCGATGAATCCGCCGAGCTCGACGCCGATCGGATCTTCCTGGTGGCACGCGACGCGCGCGACCATGTGGATGCCGTGGGCATCGTCGACCGCGAGCGCGCGGCCCGGCAGGCGCGCGAGTTGCGCGTGCACCGGCTGCGCGACGGCAGCGTGCGCATCGTGTGGCAGCTCGACCCCGTGGAGGGCTCCGTCGTGACCGAGGTCTACGACCGCGCCACCTCGCCGCGTCGCGGCGGCCCGCGCTTCGTGGCAGAGGCCGAGCGGGCGCAGCAACTCATCGACGATCCGCGCACCACCGAGCAGCTGGCCTCCGACGCGTTCTTCGAGCTGCTCACGGCCGGCGCAGAAGTGCAGCCGGGGCGCCTGTTGGGGCATGGAGCCCCAGCAGTACGCGTCACGATCACCGAACGGCAGCTGACCGCCCGCACCGGGCACGGGCGCCTCCAGCGCACCCAGCAGCCCATCTCGATCGAGACCGTGGAGCGCCTCGCCTGCACCCAGGGCACCGTGCCGGTCGTCTTCGACGACCACGGCCAGCCGCTGGACGTCGGCCGCGAGCACCGGCTCTTCACTCCCCGCCAGCGCACAGCCCTTGCCGAACGCGACGGCGGATGCCGCTGGACCGAATGCGACCGCCCACCATCCTGGAGCGAAGCGCACCACATCGAGCACTGGGCCCGCGATGGCGGGCGAACCGATGTGGGCGACGGTGTCCTGCTGTGCAAGCACCACCATCTGCTCCTGCACGACCATCACTGGGAGGTCGAGCGACGAGGCCCCGCGCGGTCGGAGTACTGGCTGATCCCGCCGCCCGGCCATCCTGATCCGAATCCGAGGTTGCTGCCGAGCAAGAGCCTGGCGCTTCGCGACCTGCTTGCGGGGTAACGGAGCGATGCCCCGGGCCGTGAAGTCCGGGGCATCGTGTCGCTGTGCCGTCGTGTCGCTATGCCGTCGTGTCGCTGTGCCGTGCGTGGTCGTCAGGCGATCGCGGCTCGTGGCGGGCCGCCCTGGCTGCGGCGCGATCGCGACGGCGCAGTCAGGCCAATCGGGGCAGCGGGAGCGGTCGGACCGCCCAGCGGCGGCGTCAGCCGACGGTGCAACTGGGGCAGCCGGAACTGCGACGCCTGGCCGTGCCCGATTCGCCGGCGGGGATCGGGAACGAGCAGGGTCATCATGCGGTCACCCGCCTCCGCTCGTGCGCCTGAGACGAGACCGCGATCTTGCGCGGCTTCGCCCGCTCGGCCATCGGCACGATCACCGACAGCACGCCGTGCTCGTAGTTGGCCGTGATGTGCTCGACGTCGACGCCGTCACCGAGTGTGAACTGGCGCATGTAGCTGCCCCACGGGCGCTCGCGGGCGAGCCATTTCACCTGCTCGTTCGACGGTCCACGGCGCTCGGCGCGGATCGTCAGCAATTGACCGTCGACATCCAGATCGACCGAGTCGGGGTCGATTCCGGGAAGATCTGCACTCAGCACGTACTGATCGCCGTCGCGGAACAGATCCACGGGCATCAGTCGAGGAGCGCGCGCCGTGTCGAAGACGCTGGACGTGAGGCGGTCGAACTGGCTCAGAACATCGAACGGATTGGACATGATCAATCTCCTTTCGTCACCGAATGAAGAGTCACACGAGGGTCCGTGCGACCCGATACTTTTTTAGCACTCTCACCCCGAGAGTGCCAAGTCCTTTTTTTGGGGATGCCCCGAAGCCACCACCCTCGACGCAGAAACCTGCAGTCGGGCGGGTAATCTCGGGGCATCGCGATATCGATCGACATGTTCGGGCGGAGGAAGAGATGGCTCAGGTCGGCCCGTCGCAGCACCTGCTCGACGGCTTCCCGCACGCCAGCCTGCACTTCTTTCGCGCCCTGGAAGCCAATCGCAGGAACGCGGCCGCCCGTTTCGGTCTGAGCGAAATGGAACTTCGCGCTCTGTTCCGGATCGCCGAGGCCGGGAACATCACGCCCAAGGCCTTGGCGTCGGATCTGCTGGTGACGACGGGCGCTGTCACCGGAGTCAGTGACCGGCTAATCGGCGCGGGACTCGTCACCCGGATCGCGAACCCCGACGATCGCCGCAGCCTCCTTCTGGAGCTGACGGAAGTCGGGCACGAGACGATGACGCAGATGCACCGCGACTTCATCTCGATGCTCATCGACGCGGCCGATGTGATCGATCTGGCAGAACTCGAGGCGGCTGCCACGACCCTGCACTCGATCGCCGACCGGGTCGAGGGCCGGATCCGCTGACACGCTCGGGGCCGTCGGGGGCTGGCGACGTCTGGCAGCGCGGCAGCGAGGGTGACCGCCAGCGCGACGGCGACGGCCCGAGCGTCCGCGACGCCTCGACCATCCGTCAGCGAGCCGCATAGATTAGGCACTAAGATACTTACGTCCCGAACTTCTTAGCTCGCTCAGGACGGGCGCCCTCGCCGTGACAGAGATCACAAATCCCTGCACGGCGATGCGCCGAACCATTCGATCCATCACCTCTAGGAAAAGTAGAAAACAGATGCCAACCATCGTTGAAACCGCAGTCAGCGCAGGATCGTTCAGCACTCTCGTCGCCGCCGTGCAGGCCGCCGGCCTGGTCGACACCCTCAACGGCGACGGGCCGTTCACCGTCTTCGCCCCCACCGACGCGGCATTCGACGCGCTGCCGGAGGGGACCGTCGCCAACCTGCTCGGGGACATCCCGGCACTGACCAAGATCCTCACCTACCACGTCGTGCCGGGTCGCGTCATGGCGGCGGACGTCATGGGCCTCGACCGGGCGACGACCGTGGAGGGCTCGGACCTCACCTTCGACACCTCCGACGGCGTCAAGGTGAACCAGGCCACCGTCACGCAGGCCGACATC
>DASTNC010000058.1:0-20089 GCA_035721225.1 Pseudolysinimonas sp. | reverse complement strand
GAGATGGAGGAGCAGTACAACCACGACCTGCTCCCCGGCGGCATCCTGGGCCTGAACGCCAACTACATCAACCAGTACGTCAAGTACCTGGCCGACCGCCGGCTCGAGGAGCTCGGCTTCGACCCCGAGTACAAGGTGACGAACCCGGCCAAGTGGATGGCGACGGCGAACGACACCCTGCAGCTGGTGAACTTCTTCGAGTCGACGAACACCTCGTACGAGTCGAACGCCTCGGCGAGTTCGGGAGCCAAGAAGTAGTGACGGGGGATGCCGGAGCGGATCGCTTCGGCATCCCCGCGAGGCCCCTGAGCCCACGACACCAGGTGCCGTCGGAGCTTGCCGAGCAGGCGACTCCTCGGTGCGCTAGCCTCGCCTGAGGTTTGCCGAGCAAAAGGGGACACCATGGCTCGACACCGACTACGGGCGCACGGGATCGCCGCGATGGTCCTCGCGCTCGGTGCGGCAGCCCTGCTGGCGGCGCCCGCGACCGCGGCGACCCCCACGATCCCCGACCAGCCGTTCACCGGGACGTCGGCGCCGTCCGCCGACTGGGTCACGAGCGGGCTCAACGCGACGCCGTGCCTCACCGCCGCTTCCGTCAGTGCGGCCGGGTCGCTCCCGGCGTGCCCGGGCGGCCCCCTCGACGCGGCGGGCGACGGCGCTCTGCGCCTGACCGACGCGGCGGTGCAAGGCGGATTCGCCCTGCTGGCGACGCCGTTCGACACGACCCAGGGCATCCGCATCGCGTTCGACTTCTTCCAGTACGACAGCACCTCGCCGGGAGACGGCATGGCGTTCTTCCTGGTCGACGGAGCCGCGTCGCCGACGCAGGGCGGCGCGTACGGCGGGGGAATGGGGTACGCCAGCTACACCGGCGGCGGCGTGCCCGGCGTCGTCGGCGGCTACCTGGGTGTGGCGTTCGATACCTACGGCGCCTTCGCCGACCAGTACATCGGAAGCGGCGGATTGACGACCGACGTCGGCAATTCGATCAGCGTGCGCGGAGACGAGACCCAGGGTTACCCACTGGTGTCGTCGCACGTCGCGTCGGGCGCGCTGGCCGTTCCGACCGCGACGCAGCGGGATGCCGCACGGCGGCACGTCGTCGTGACCATCAGCAAGCTCAACATCATGTCGGTCGACGTGGACTACGGCTCGGGGCTGGTCCCCGAGATCTCGGGTCTCGATCTCTCCACGGTCAACGCCCCCGACCCGATGCCGAGCACCTTCAAGCTGGGATTCACGGGCAGCACCGGCGGCGCCTATCTGACCACCGAGATCCGCAACTTCGAGATCCAGCCGCTCTCGCCGGATCTCGGGATCACTTTGTCGGCCGGCGCCGTGGATCCGTCGACCCGCGACGCCGTGCTCACCGCCGACGTCGCGGATTCGGCGACCGCCGGACCGACGAAGGGCATCATCCGCGTCACCAGCACCCTGCCGGGCGGGATCGTGCCCGGCACGGCGACCGGCAGCGGCTGGAGTTGCGCGACCGTCGGGCAGCTGGTCACCTGCACCCGCCCAGGTGCCGGCGCCGACAGTCTGACCGCGGGGAAGTCGGCGCCGCCGATCAGCATCCCGGTTCACGTGGGGTCGCGTGTCTCGCTTCCGGCGACGGTGACGGCGTCGGTGGCCGTCCTCGACGACAGCTCGGCCGCCAACGACAGCGGCTCGGCGCAGTTGCTCGCTCCGATTCTCGCGGCCACCGGGATCGACATGCCGGCCTGGCCGGTGGTGCTGGCGATGCTCTCGGTGGCGCTCGGCGCCGGACTGCTCCTGCGCCGCCGCCTCAGCTGAGCGCCTTGCGGATGCGGGCGAGCGACACGGTGCCCGCGGCGCCCAGCTGCTGGGCGAACAGCGACAGGCGCAACTCCTCGAGCATCCAGCGGACCGCAACCAGGTTCGGCGGCGTCGCGGGCGTGAGCGGAAGGGTGCCCCCGGCCGCCGTGTAGAGGGCGGTCGCCTGCTCCACCTCGGTGAGCCAGACCCGGTCGCGCCCGGGGTTCTCGGCGAGCTTGCCGACTCGGTGCACGATGCCGGCCAGGTACACCGGCAGGCGCCGCAGCTGGCCGACCCGGGTGATCCGCAGGAATCCTGGATGCACCAGCGCGTCGAGCTGCGACCGCGCGTCGGCGAGCGGCGCCATCAGGCTCAGGCTCGCGGCGCCCGCGATGGCGCGGTCGGCCTCCCGCGCCGCACCCAGGACCCGGGCGGCCAGGGCGACGGTGGCGAACAGTCCGTCGACGAGTGCGCCGTTCACCTCGGCGCGCAACGCCTCGAAGGCGGCGCGGGTGGTCGGGGCGTGATCGGCCGCCGCGGCATCCACCAGGCTGTCGATCGTGGCGAGCAGGGCGTCGTCGAAGAGGGCCGCCGTCGAACGGGAGGGGCTGGTGGCGAGCTGCAGCTTCTCGGCATCGGTCAGGTGCTCCTGCACGTAGCCGAGCGGGCTCGGCACCGTCAGCGCGATGAGGCGGCGAACACCTCGGCCGTGCTCGCGCTGCTGCTCGGCGGCGGTGCCGAACACCCGGATCGCCACACTCGTGCCCTCGTCGACCAGGGCCGGGTAGCCGGTGATGGTCCCGCTGGCGATGCGGGTCTCGAGCCTGGCGGGGAGCGAGTCGACATCCCAGGAGGTCAGCCCGGAGCGCTCGAGGGCGCTGGTCGGCGCCCCGCCGAGGTCAGCCGCAGCCGCCGTCACCTTCGCGACGCTCCTGCGCGAACGCTCGGCGAGGGTGTTCTGCAGGGCCGGGAGGCTCTTCGAACTGGCAACCGGTCGGCCGCGCTCATCGACCGCCGTGAAGGTCATGCGCAGGTGGGCGGGCAGGCGCGCCTCGTCGAAGTCGCTCGGCGCGATGACCGTGTGCGTGATCGCACGGATGCGCGCCGCCAGGAACTCGGTCAGGCCGAGTGAGGGGTCGGCATCTTCGAGCAGCCGCCGCGCCCAGTCGGCGGCCGGCACCACATTGCGCCGGATCGCCTTCGGCAGGGTCTTGAGCAGAGCCGTCACCAGTTCGGCGCGAAGACCGGGCACGAGCCAGTCGAAGCCGCGGTTCTCGAGCCGCGCGAGCAGGGCGAGCGGGATCTCGAGGGTGACCCCGTCGTCGTCGGCGCCCGGTTCGAAGCGGTAGCGCAGCGGCATCCGCTGCTCGCCCTGCACCCACTCGCTCGGAAAGGCGTCGGCGTCGAGCTCGGGGCCGGGCTGGTCGTCGTCCGGGCCGACGAGCTCGGCGCGGGTCATGGTGAGCAGGTCGGGGGTTTCGGCCCTGGCCTTCTTCCACCAGACCTCGAAGCGGCGCACGTCGGTGACATCGGCGGGCAGGCGCCGGTCGTAGAAGTCGACGACCGCTTCGTCGTCGATCAGGATGTCGCGGCGTCGCGTCCGCTCCTCGAGCTCGGCGAGCTCGTCGCGCAGGGCCCGGTTCGCGCGCACGAAGTCGAACAGCCCCTTCCGCTCGAGGGAATACGGCCAGTCCCCGTCGACCATCGCGTGCCGGATGAAGAGTTCGCGGGCCTGGGGCGCGTCGATGCGCGCCAGCTGGATCCGCCGTTTCGGGATGATCGGCACCCCGTACAGCGTCACCTTCTCGTCGGCGACGGCCGAGCCCTGGCGCTTCTCCCAGCGCGGTTCGCCATAGCTGCGCTTCACGAGGTCGCCCGCGAGCCGCTCGGCCCAGGCCGGATCGATCGCCGCGACGGTGCGCGCGAACAGTCGACTGGTCTCGACCAGTTCGGCGGCCATCACGGCGGGCGGTCCGGTGCGGGCGAGGCTCGAGCCGGGGAAGATCGCGAACCGCTGATTGCGGGCGCCGATGTATTCGCGGCTCTTCGGCTCGCGGCCCTCGCGCGGCTTCTCCTTCGGATTGGTCTTCGTCACTCGCTCGTCGCGGAGCCCGATGCGGCTCAAGAGACCGGCGAGCAGTGACTTGTGGATGCCGTCGGGATCGACCTTCGCATCGCCTGGCTTGATCCCCGGACTGCTGCCCGCTCTGATGAGTTGCCGAGACAGGTCCTGCCACTCGCGGATCCGCAGGTAGTTCAGGAACTCGCTCCGGCACAGCCGCCGGAACGCGCTGCTCGACAGGGCCTTCTGCTGCTCCTCGAGGTGGTTCCAGAGCTTGAGCAGTCCGAGGAAGTCGCTGGTCGGGTCGGCGAAGCGCGCGTGCAGCTGGTCGGCCTGCGCGCGCTTCTCGAGCGGGCGCTCGCGCACATCCTGGATCGACAGCCCGGCGACGATCGCAGCCACCTCGCGCACGACCCCGTTGCGCTTGGCTTCGACCAGCATCCGCCCGAATCGCGGGTCGAGGGGCAGCGCGGCCAGGTCGCGGCCGACCCCGGTGATCCTGGTGTGGCCGGTGGTGCGATCGCGCGAGATCGCGTTCAGTTCGAGCAGCAGGTCCATGCCGTCCTGGATGCCGCGCGAGTCCGGCGGCTGCAGGAACGGGAACGCCGCGATGTCGCCGAGCCCGATCGAGATCATCTGCAGGATCACCGCCGCCAGGTTGGTGCGCAGGATCTCGGGGTCGGTGAAGGCCGGCCGCTTCTCGAAGTCCTCTTCCGAGTAGAGCCGGATGGCGATCCCGTCGCTGGTGCGCCCGGCGCGGCCCGAGCGCTGGTTGGCGCTCGCTTGGCTGATCGCCTCGATCGGCAGCCGCTGCACCTTGGCCCGCACGCTGTAGCGCGAGATGCGGGCCGTTCCGGCGTCGATGACGTACTTGATCCCCGGCACGGTGAGCGAGGTCTCGGCCACGTTGGTGGCGAGCACGACGCGGCGCCGGATGCCGGGGGCGCGCGTGGTTTCGAACACCCGGTGCTGGTCGGCCGAGCTCAGCCGCCCGTAGAGCGGCAGCACCTCGGTGCCGGTCTCGGGGCCGAAGCGCCCGCGGACGGCGTCTTCGGCATCCCGGATCTCGTTCTCGCCACTCAGGAAGACCAGCACGTCGCCGGGTTCCTCCCGCCCGAGCTCGGCGAGGGCGTCGACGATGCCGTCCAGGTAGTCGCGGTCGTCGCTGGGAACGTCATCCGGGTCGTCGCTGTCGGACGCGGCTTCGGCCACCAGCGGCCGGTAGCGGATCTCGACCGGGTAGGTGCGCCCGCTCACCTCGACGATCGGCGCCGGGCTGCCCGGGCCGCCGTCAGCAGGCACCGTCGCGAAGTGGCGCGCGAAGCTCTCGGGATCGATGGTCGCGCTGGTGACGATCACCTTGAGGTCGGGCCGACGGGGCAGCAGTTGCTTGAGGTAGCCGAGCAGGAAGTCGATGGTAAGACTGCGCTCGTGCGCCTCGTCGAGGATGATCGTGTCGTAGCGGCGCAGCTCGCGATCGCGGTTGAGCTCGGCGAGCAGCACCCCGTCGGTCATCAGCTTGATCCGGGTATCGCGGCTCGACCGGTCGTCGAAGCGCACCTGGTAGCCGACGACGGTGCCGAGTTCGACGTGCAGCTCCTCCGAGATCCGCTCGGCGATGCTGCGCGCGGCGATCCGGCGCGGCTGGGTGTGACCGATGCGCTCCCGACCGAGTTCGAGGCAGATCTTGGGAAGCTGCGTGGTCTTGCCCGAGCCCGTCGCCCCGGCGACGATCACGACCTGGTTCTCGGCGATGGCGCGCGCGAGCTCGTCCCGGGCGGCGCTGACCGGCAGCTCCGGCGGGTAGGAGATCGTGAAGGGGAGGGCGTGCGACATGAGCCCTTCAGAATATGCGAGCAGCGGGCCGTAGGCTGAACCAGTGAATTCGACGACTGTTCCCACCCTCACCTTCAACGACGGCCGCACCATCCCCCAGCTCGGATTCGGGGTGTACCGCGTCGATCCCGACGAGACCGAGCGCATCGTGACCGACGCCCTCGAGGTCGGATACCGTCACATCGACACCGCATCGTTCTACGGCAACGAGGGCGGGGTCGGCCGCGCGATCCAGAAGTCGGGCATTCCGCGCGACGAGCTGTTCATCACGACCAAGCTCTGGAACTCCGACCAGGGAACGCAGACCGCGTTCGACGCGATCGACCTCAGCCTCGAGAAGCTGGGCCTGGATCGCGTCGACCTCTATCTCATCCACTGGCCGGTGCCCTCGCGGAATCTCTTCGTCGAGACCTGGAAGGCGTTCGAGAAGATCCGCGACGACAAGAAGGCCACCTCGATCGGCGTCTCGAACTTCCGCATCGCCGACCTCGACCGTCTCGCGGCCGAGACCGACACGGTGCCCGTGCTCAACCAGATCGAGCTGCACCCGCTGTTCACCCAGCTGCCGCTGCGCGAATACGGCGCCGCTCACGGCATCCTGACCGAGTCGTGGGGCCCGCTCGGGCACGCGGCCGTCAACCTGTTCGACGAGGGCCCGATCGCGGCCGCTGCGGCCGCTCACGGGGTCTCATCGGCTCAGGTGATCCTGCGCTGGCACCTGCAGAACGGGCTCGTGGTGATTCCGAAGTCCAACTCGCGCGAACGGATGGCGCAGAACTTCGATCTCTTCGGCTTCGAGCTGAGCCCAGACGAGGTGGCGGCGATCAGCGCGCTGAACCGCGACCACCGCGCGGGCGGACATCCGGAGCAGGTCGGCGCGGCCTAGAGCTCGACGCGCTGACCGCGAGGCGTCGCGACCAGCAGTCGCGACAGCCCGGCCTCGGCGAAGGCGGCCTCGAGGTCGGACCGGCTCTCGCTGAAGTGCTCCCAGTCTTCGACGTGCAGGGCGACCACGCGCGGGCTGCCGAGCAGTTCGGCGGCGGATGCGGCATCCCGAGAGGTCAGGGTGAGGGCGGCGTCGAGGCCGGGCACGCGCGCGGCTCCCGAGAAGAGCAGCGCGATGTCGATCGACCCGAAGCGCCCGGCGATCTGCTCGACCAGCGCCAGCGAGGCGTTGTCGCCGCTGACGTAGACCGTCGGCTCGCCCGGCTGCTCGAGCACGAAGCCGACGACGGGCCCGGTGAACCCGAGCGAGCCCGGCGGACCGTGCAGGGCCGGCACGATGGTCACGGTCGCCTCGCCGAGGCGGTGCTGCTCCCAATCGTCGAAGCCGAGCACCGAGCCGCCCCAGAGTTCGGAGGCGGCCAGCTGCGTGCTCAGCGTCAGCGGGCCGGTCGCGAGGAGCTCCAGGCCCTCCCAGTCGAGGTTGTCCTTGTGCCCGTGATGCGAGAGCAGCACGAGATCGACGTGCCCGAGGTCGGCGCGCGCGACGCCCGGCCCTGCGGTCTTGACCAGGGTCGATTCGTCGGGGTCGCCGTCGTAGACCTGCGGGGCGTCGAAGGTCGGATCCGTGACGATGCGCAGCCCCGCCCATTCGAGAATTGCCGTGGGGCCGCCCACGTAGGTCACGGTCGTCGTCGACATACTCTGACCCTATGACGAACCGGCTGTCCGATGCTGTGAGCCCCTACCTGCGCTCGCACGCCGACAATCCCGTCGACTGGTGGGCGTGGGGTGAGGAGGCGTTCGCCGAGGCCGCTCGCCGTGATGTGCCCGTCTTCGTGAGCATCGGCTACGCCACCTGTCACTGGTGCCATGTGATGGCGCGCGAGAGCTTTCGCGATCCGGAGCTGGCCGCCTCTCTCAACGAGCACTTCGTCGCGATCAAAGTCGACCGCGAGGAGCATCCCGAGGTGGATGCCGCCTACCTGGCCGCCGCGAGTGCGTTCACCGGCAACCTGGGCTGGCCCCTGTCGGTGTTCACGACGCCGAGCGGGGCCGCGTTCTTCGCCGGCACCTACTTTCCGCCGCGGCCGATCGCTGGCGCACCGTCGTTCCGGATGGTGCTCGATGCGGTCGTCGAGGCCTGGCACGGCCGGCGCGACCAGGTCGAGGGGGCGGCGGCCGCCGTGCTCGACGCGTTGGCGCAGGCACGCGTCGACGCCCCGTCAGCGCTGCCGACCGACGACGAGCTGGACGCCGCTGTCGATCGCCTCGCCCGGCTCGAAGACCCCGAATTCGGCGGGCTCGGCCGCCGCTCGAAGTTCCCCAACGCGCCGGTGCTCTGGTTGCTGGAGCGGCGCGCGGCGGCGGGACGCGCCGCGGGGAGCACGGCACGGAGCACGGCGGCGAAGACCGCGGCCGGCGTCGCGAGCAGAACCCTCGATGCCCTCGACGCGTCGCCCTTGCGCGATCCGGTCGAGGGCGGATTCTTCCGCTACGCCGTGAACCGCGACTGGACCGAGCCGCACTACGAGCGCATGCTGAGCGACAACGCGCAACTGCTCGCGCGCTTCGCCGAAAGCGGTCGGTCCGAGCCGGCGACCGGGATCGCGAGCTTCTTGCTCGAGGTGCTGCGCCTGCCGTCCGGCGCCTTCGCGTCGGCGCAAGACAGTGAGAGCCCGATCGACGGGGTGCGCAGCGAGGGCGGCTACTACGCGCTGGATGCCGCCGGTCGCGCCCAGCAGCCCCGGCCCGACCTCGACGCGAAGGTGCTGACCGGGCTGAACGGGATGGCCATCGGGGCGTTGGCCGGCGCCGGCACGCGCATGGGCCGCCCCGAGTGGATCGCCGCAGCACGCGCCGCAGCGGACGCCGTGCTCGCCCGGCACCTGCCCGACGGCCCCGGCGGCCCGATCGCCCGGGCGTCCCTCGACGGCAGGCTCTCGGATGCCGTGGCGACCCTCGAAGACGTCGGCGGCCTGGCCGGCGGCCTGCTGCGCCTCTCGCTCGCCCTCGGCGAGGCCGAGTACGCGTCGATCGCGCGCACGCTGATCGAGCGCACCCGTGCCGCCGACGGCGGGATCGCGGCACCCGGCGGCAGCGATCCCGTGCTGGTCGCGCACGGCCTCGCGGCGACCGCCGACCTCGACGACGGGGCAACGCCGTCCGGTGCCGCCCTGCTGGCTGACGCCGCGCTGCTGCTCTGGACGCTCAGCGGAGACGACGCCCACCGCCGGATCGCCGAGGACGCCATCGCTCCCGCCCTGGCGAATGCCCTCGAGCAGCCGAGCGCCTTCGGCGCCGCCCTCGCCGTCGCCTCGCGGCTGGTGTCGCCGGTGCGGCAGGTGGTGGTCATCGCCGACGATCCCGGGGAGCCGCTGGGCGCGGCGGCGCGCTCGATCGGGCCGGAGCCCACGGCGGTCGTCACCACCGCCCACGCGGCGGCGTTCGCGGCATCCGGATTCGAGTTGTTCGCCGGCCGGACCACGCGCGACGGGAGGGCCGCCGCCTACATCTGCGACCGTTTCGTCTGCGCACTGCCAGTGCTCGACGAGCTCGCCGTGAGGGATCTTCTCGCCATCTGACCGCGTGGCAGCCTAGGCTCGGCGGCATGGTCCCTCGTCGCAGGCGCACGCTCGTCGCCGCCTTCCCGCTCGTGATCGTGATGGTCGCGGCGCTCAGCGCCTGCAGCCCGCTGTCGTTGTTCGCCAGCTGGGGCGGCACGCCCGCACCGACCCAGACGGCGACCCGGACCGCCGAGGCCGAGCCCACCGAGGCGCCGATGGCCACGAGCACGCCGAGCGGCACCCCGACCCCCGGGTGCGTCGATCGGGTCATCTCGACGGCCGGCACCTACCGGGTGGACGACTGCGAGAACCTCACCGTCACCGGCTCCGACATCACGGTGACGGCCGCGAAGCTCGGAACGCTGACGGTCATCGGCGACAGCCTGAAGGTCTACGCCCGCACGATCGGGGCCCTCGAGGTCCAGGGCGACCTGAACACCATCCAGACGAGTGACGACATCCACACCCTGACGCTCACCGGCAACCGCAACATGATCACCTGTCACGCCGGCATGACGTCGGCCGTCGTGAACGGGAACGACAACATGGTTCTGGTCGACGGAGGGGTCAGCGGCGATGTGCAGAACAACGGTCAGCGCAATGCGATCGGCGGGCAGCCCTAGGGCGAAGGCTCAGCGGCGGGCGGCGGCGTGCACGATCAGTCAGCGCGCGCCCTTGCGCGAGCTGATCACTCCGGTGTCGAAGCCGAGCAGGTGCAGCCCGCCGTGGAAGCGCGCGTGCTCGATCTTGAGGCAGCGATCCATGACGATCGTCAGCCCCTTCGACTCGCCGTAGATCGCGGCCTCCTGGTTCCAGATGCCGAGCTGCACCCAGACGGTTGTCGCGCCGATGGCGAGCGCCTCGTCGATCACCGAGGGAATGTCGCTGCCCTTGCGGAAGACGTCGACGATGTCGGGCACCACCGGCAACGACGCCAGATCGGGGTAGGTCTTCTGCCCGAGGATCTCGTCGACCATCGGGTTGACGAAGAACAGCTCGTAGTCGCTCGACTGCTGCAGGTAGGTCGCGACGAAGTAGCTCGACCGGGTCGCGTTGGGCGAGGCGCCGACGATCGCGACCGTGCGGGCGCCCTGCAGGATCTTGAGCCGCTCCTGGGCGCTCGGCCCGACCCAGGTGCGCTGAGATGTGAGCAGCCTGGCCAGCGGAGAGTCGGCCGGCAGTTCGCAGGTGAGCCCGTTGGTGAGCGTGACCGTTTCGAGATCGGCGGAGGCGAGGGCGTCGGGTGCCATGCGCCTATTCTCCTGCCACCGCGCGAGTCAGCGCTTGGTCGAGGTCGTCGAGGATGTCGTCGAGGTCTTCGATCCCGACGCTGATCCGCACCAGGCCCGGCAGCGCACCCGCCGCGAGCAGTTGCTCCTCGCCGAGCTGGGCGTGGGTGGTCGACGCGGGATGGATGACGAGCGTCTTGGCATCCCCGATATTGGCCAGGTGGCTGGCCAGGTTCACGCTCTCGATGAACCGCTGCCCGACCACCCGGCTGGATGCCGAGCCGGTGGCCGCCACCCCGAAGCTGAACACCGAGCCCGGCCCCTTCGGCAGGTACCTGGCGGCCCGCTCGTGGTGCGGATGCGAGGCGAGTCCCGCGTAGTTGACGAACTCGATCCGCGGGTCGGCCTCGAGCCACTCGGCGACCGCCTGGGCGTTCTCGACATGCGCCTGCATCCGGAACGGCAGCGTCTCGACCCCCTGCGCGAGCAGCCACGCGGAGTGCGGCGCGAGAGTCGGGCCGATGTCGCGCAGCTGCTCGGCGCGCAGGCGGGTGAGAAAGGCGTACTCGCCGAAGTTGCCGTGCCAGTTCAGTCCGCCGTAGTGCGGCACCGGCTCGTCGAACAGCGGGAACCTCTCGTTGGCCCAGTGGAAGCGCCCCGACTCCACGACGACGCCGCCGAGCGTCGTGCCGTGGCCTCCGAGGAACTTGGTGGCCGAGTGGATGACGACGTCGGCCCCCCACTCGATCGGCCGGTTCAGGTAGGGCGTCGCCACCGTCGAGTCGACGATGAGCGGGATGTGGTGGCTGTGCGCCACCGCGGCCAGACCCTCGAGGTCGGCGATCTCGCCCGAGGGGTTGGCGATCGTCTCGACGAAGATCAGTTTGGTCGCGTCGGTGATCGCCGCGTCGTAGTCGGCCGGCTCCGACGACCGCACGAAGGTTGTCTCGACGCCGAAGCGGCGCAGGGTCACGTCGAGCTGGGTGATGGTGCCGCCGTACAGGCTCGAGCTGGCGACGATGTGGTCGCCGGCCCCGGCCAGCGAGGCGAAGGTGATGAACTCGGCGCCGAGCCCGGATGCCGTGGCTACCGCCCCGATCCCGCCCTCGAGCGAGGCGATCCGCTCCTCGAAGCTGGCGACCGTCGGATTCGCCAGGCGGCTGTAGATGTTGCCGTACTTCTGCAGGGCGAAGCGGGCGGCAGCATCCGCGGTGTCATCGAAGACGAACGCGCTGGTCTGGTAGATGGGGAGGGCGCGCGAGCCGGTCACGGCATCCGGGATGTTGCCGGCGTGGATGGCTCGGGTGCGGAAGCCCCAGGATCGGTCGGCACGGCCGCGATCGGCGCTGCGTTCTGGCATGCCTGCCAGGCTACCGGCGGGCGCGACGAGCGCTCGCCTCACTACTGCGCGTTACGTCGGCTGCACGTGAGCGGAGTCACTCGTCTCCACTTGCGATCGGCACCCGCTCGTTCTCGTCCTCGTCGGTGATCGTGTGCGCTTCGTGCTCCTCATGCCCGCGAATGCGGAAATAGAGGTAGATGCCGGTCGCGACGATGCCGAAGCCGACGACGATGCCGATCCAGGTCCAGAGCGACGATCCGAGCTCGGCCCAGTTGCCCTCCCACGGGACCACCGCCACCACGAAGATGAACACGGCCAGCAGGTAGAGCCCGCCCCAGAGCAGCTTCGACTTCTCGTAGAGCTTCTCGCCCTCGAGCAGTCTGAGCGGCAGCAGTTCGACCAGCAGGCCGACGACCGCCTCGGTGGTGATGGCGACGAGAGTCTCGATCGCGAGCTCGGAGGCGAAGGTGCCGCCCTCCTGCTTCGCGTCGAACAGACTGAAGGCGACCCAGGCCAGCAGCGCCAACCCGAGCAGGATCGAGGCGCGCAGCAGGACCGCGCGCCAGGCCTGCTGCGCCAGGTGCTTCTCCGAGATCACCAGCCCGAGCACGAGACCGATCAGGAAGCCGGGCGAGAAGTCCAGCAGCCTCGACACCACGACGCCGACCACCGTGAGGATCAGGCCGAGCGGCCGCAGGCTGACCCGGACATCCACCTTCCAGCGCCCGCGCATGATGCGGCCGACGACGGCGTTGGTCAGGTAGCTGACAACCGCCAGGGCGATGGCCAGTCCGAGGAACAGGCGAAGTGATGCCAGCGAGAACCCGAAGCGCGGATCGGCGAAGCCGAAGAGCAGCGCGGTCGCGGTCGTCAGCGCGAGGCCGGCCACGAAGGGGGCGCGGTGCAGGAACGCGACCAGGCGCGCCCAGCGGCCCGGCCCGCGCCTGCGCTGTTCGCGGCGCTTCGTGAACCGCTCGTACTGCTCGGCGAGGGTCGCGTTGAGCAGGTGGCCGGGCAGCACGGCGAAGATCAGCAGCACGAGGCCGATCTCGAGGGCGGCCGGGACCTTGGCCGGGTGCACGACCACGTCGGCGATCGAGTTCAGGCCGTGGGTCAGGATGTTGCTGTTCGGCCCGTGGTTGTCGATGCCGGGTCCCTCCGCACTGCCGAGCGGCGAGGGGGAGTCGCTCGGGGTCGGAGCCGTGGGCTCTGAGGCAGCCGCAGCGGGCACGACCTTCAGGGGCTGCTGGCTCGGGACAGCGGCGCTGCCCGGCGGGGTCAGCGTCATGACGATCGTGTGGGCGCCCGCCGGGAAGTCGGCGGGGACGGTGACGGGCAAGCTGAAGCTGCCGTCCGGCTGCACGACCGCCGAGCCGATCGAGACGGCTTGGGAATGCAGCTCGCCGCTGACCGTCGAACCCGGCGGCAGGCCGGTGCCCGACACGGTGAACGTGTCACCGGGGTGCACGTGGTTGAGGTCGACGCCGGTGATGGTGAAGAACCAATCGGGAAGGATCGTGGTGGTCGGAGTCGGCGCCGAGGCGACACCGCTGATCGTCAACGAGGTGGTCGCGCTCGGTGCCGAGATGCCCCCGGTGGTGTAGATCGCCCCGCCGTCCTGTGGGCCGAGGTTGCTCGCGCCGAACGCGGGGTAGCCCACTCCGATGTCTTGCAGGTAGGCCTGGAAGGAGTGGCTGCGGCCCGAGGAGAGGGCGGCGACCGTGCAGGTCCAGCTGCCATCGGCGACAACCGTCCCGTCGCAGGCCGGGTTCGCCCCGTCCACGATCACGCGCACGGCGTCTCCCGTGACGCCGGTGCCGCGCAACGTGACGGTGCGATTCGAGTGCAGCACGGTGGAGGTGATCGACGGCGTCTCGGGCACGACCCACCAGGAGTCGAAATCGGGCGACGGGCCGGTGTCGACCACGTACGACTCGTAGGGGCCGGGCTCGAGGCCGGCGAGCACGCAGGTGTTCGCGCCCTGGATCGGGCTCGATTCGATCGGCGGGCAGGAGAGCGGCACGTCCAAGGGGTACGCGTACCAGTTCACCGTGTCACCGTCGGAGGCGTAGTGGTAGAAGCTGATCGAGGTCCCGCTGGATTCCGCACCCTGCTGCGCGGTGACCGTGACCCCGGCCGACCGGAGCTGCTGATCCACGACCAGATCGGGAACGGCGGTCAGCGGCGCGGGGAGCGAGATGCCACCGGCGACGATTGAGACCCCCGGATCGACTCCATCCACCGTCGGGTCTCCCGCGTCGGTCTGCGTCGCGGTGTAGGCCTGCGTGGAGTCGAACAGCGCGGCGCCGCACGACCAGCTGCCGAGCGAGCCGGAGGCGCCGCTCCGAGACTGGACGACCGCGGTGCAGACCGCGGTGCCCTCGCCGTCGGTCACCTGGATCGAGTCGCCCACCAGACCGCTGCCGAAGAAGGTGGCTCCGTCGCTCACCGAGACGTGCATCGTGGGCGCGGGCGGGATGAAGACATAGGTGGCCGGGTCGCTCACCTCCGGGTACGACCCATCGGTCTGCCGCGTGGTGATCGCCCAGAGACCGGAGGGGCGCGCCGCCGAGAAGTCCGCCTCGCAGCGGATCGGGGCCGCCGTGCCGGCGACGCTCGAGCAGGTCCCGCCGTTGATCGCATCGGTCATGGGCTGGTCAGCGCCGCTCGTCGATCCGTCGGCATTCGCCGGCTGGTACGTCATCGACCCGGTGTCGGCGTCGCCGCTCAGGTCGAATCCGCCGATGGGCATCCCGGTGTCGTCGAATCCGCCGGCCGTGACCGAGTTGGGCTTGGTGAACGACCATCCGTCGACCACGACGGCGGGGTTCATGTATGCCACCGCAGGGCTCATGGCCGTGATGCCGCCTGTGTAGTCCTGTTCGGCCACCTGATAGACCGCGGTGTCGTACTCGGACGCGATGTCGGTCGGGGCGGGGAAGTCGCAGGTCCACGCGCCGGTGCTGGTGTTGATGGTGCCATCGGCGCAGGTCACCGGCCCGGGGTGATACGAGTCGGTGCGGTACGCCAGGATGCTCCCCGGCACGAAGGTCGCCCCCGTGCCCCGCAGCTTCACCGTCGAGCCCCAGGTCAAGGACGAGATGGAGGGCGTGCCCTGGACCGTGAACTGGTGCTGGTTGTCGACGACGCCGCCTCCGGCGTCGAGGGTGGTGAGGGCCCACGTGCCGGTGCTCACCGCGAAGGTGAATGCATCGCCGCTCGCGGTGATCGGCTGAGGCGCCCCGTCGGCGACGAAGCCACTGCCGAGGTAGTGGAACAGCTGGATGCTGCCGCCGTCTGCGGAGCTGTCGTTGATCGTGGCGGTGACCTGGTCGGGGGCGAACGAGTAGGTGACCGTGGGCGTCGGGGCGACGAGCGGCGACGCGTCGCTGCGATAGCCCGCGCCGAGGGCGGCGCCCAGGGCGATGACGGCGCCGAAGCCGAGCGCGGCGAATCCGAGGGCACGCATGGGGGGACTCCTGGGGCGAGGGAAGTAAGGGGGGGCAGACGGCGACGCACTCGAGAGGTGCGTAGAACTCAACTTAGCGCCGTTCACCCCCCAGACGTAAAAGCGAGTTCCGGCCGCGTCGCCGCACCGGCCCGGTCAGTGCACGGGTTCGGGATGCTGCTCGTGTTCGGCCTCGGCATGCGCGGTGAGTCGGAAGGCGAGCCAGACCGCCAGGGCGAGAGCAGAGAACACGATCAGCACGGCGATCCAGACCCAGAACGAGGTCTGCGGCCCCTCCTCGCTGAAGGCCCGCGGCAGCACCAGCATCGCGAACAGGAAGCCGACGGGCACGGCTATCGCGGCCCAGAGCCATTTCGAGGTCTCGAAGAGGTTCTTGCCCTCCATGAACGTGACCGGGATGAGGGCGACAACGAGCCCGGTCAGCCCCTCGTCGGTCGCCGCGACCAGCGTCTCGCGCGTGAGCAGCCCGACGAAATCGTGCGGCTCGGGGCCGGTCGCGTTGAGCAGCGAGTAGAGGAGCCAGGCACCCGCGGCGATCCCCGCCGTGATGCCCATCCGAAGGGCGACCGCCCGCTTGCGATGCTCGGTGCGGGAGTCGGACGCCAGTTCGAGACCCATCACCAAGCCGATCAGCAGTCCGGGGTGGAACCCGAAGAGCCGGGATGCCAGCACACCGGCGATGGAGAGGAACAGAGCTCCCGGCTGGACGACGATCCGGGCGCGGGCCGACCAGCGCCTGCGCAGCAACGTGGAGGTCGCGAGGTTCGGCACCTCCATGACCAGGAGCAGCCCGATGGCGAGCGCGAGCGTGGTTCTCAGCGAGACGAGGTCGAAGCCGAACTGCGGGTCGGCGAAGCCGAAGGCGACGCTGGCGAGCACGATGAGCAGCGGTCCGGAGAACGGGATGCGCGGCAACCGCGACCGCAGCCGGCGCCAGCGCGCCGCCACCGGCGCCCACCTTGAGAACCAGCCGGCGATCCGATGGGCGTTCGCCTCGACCGTGTCGTCGAGGAAGTGCGCGGGGATCGCGATGAGGAGCAGGAGGATCGCGCCGAATCCGCCGGCGGCCGCGAAGCTGGCCGGGGCGCCGAGGAGGTCGGCGAAGGTGGGCAGGGCATTGGTCCAGACGCTCGGCGTCGAGGGCTCATTGCGCGACGGCGGCGGGCTGGACAGGTGGCGAGGCGTGGCCACCTGAGCCGGCGGCGTGATCGAGCCGGGGTCGGGGGTCACGGGCAGGGCGAGGGTGGTCAACTGGACGGGCGGGGTGCCGGGTCGTGTCGCCGGCTTGCCGCTCGGCACCGACGGATGGGTCGGCACCGTCGCGGGCGCCGTCGGCCCCGAGGCGGGAGTGGGCGGGGTCGTCGGAGTCGACGTGGGCGGGGACGTCGGAGTGGTCGTGGGAGTCGGCGTCGGCAGGGGAGGCACGGGCGCCGGGTGCGGACCCTGGACGGCGGGCGGCACCACCACGAACCGGCCACTGGCCGCCGCGTTGCCCGCCCCTCCGGACTGGGTGGCGGTGACCTGATGGTCGCCGTTCGCCCATCCGCTGCCCGCAGGCACGTGGCACGACCACGAGTCCGCTCCGGGGCCGAGGCCGACGCAGTGCGCGTCGACCGTCGTCCAGGTGTGGCCGGGTGGCTTGATGGCGACGGTGACCGTCGAGTCGGCGTCTTTGCTGCCCGAGATCGTCACGGTCGTGTCGGCGTGAATCGGAGCGGGACCGATGGCGATGCCGATTCCGGCGATCGCCGGTGATGCCGCCAGGAGGATCCCCACCGCGGGAACGCCGAGGAGCAGTGTCAGCGCGAGGGCGGGCGCGACAACAGGACGAAGAGGTGAAACGGGCATCGGGGGCTGCCTTCGGGAAATCGGGGTATCCGTAGTCTGCCTCAATTCGCGTTCTGACGGAATTGCTTCGACCAGGTTGGCCTTAGATCCAGCTTCGGAACCAGTAGTGCAACTGCACGAACCAGTGCGGGATCGGCGTTCCCGTCCACATCGGCAGGAAGAACAGGCTGAGCAGCGCGCAGACCCCCAGGAAGACGCCGACCACCCGCAGGCCGACGACCCGGCGGGCCTCGGCATCCGCTGAGCTTCCGAGAAGGATGCCGAGCGCCGCCGTCAGCGCCAGGATCAGATACGGCTCGAACGCGATCGTGTAGAACTGGAAGACGGTCCTGGTCGAGTAGAACAGCACCCACGGCAGGTAGCCCGCGGCGATCGCCGTGAGGATGAAGGCCTCGCGCCACACGCTCCGCCCGCGCCAGGCCCCCCAGATGGCTCGCACCAGCAGGAAGAGCGCGGCCGCGGTGCATGCCCACCAGATCAACGGGTTCGCGATGTCGAGGATCTGCGACGACGAGCCGTTGCCCAGGTCTTGGTAGAACATGCTGGTCGGCCGCACCTCGAACAGCCAGGTCAGCGGATACGCCTGGTACGAGTGCGGCGTGTGCAGGTTGATGTTGTAGTTGTAGATCTCGGCCTGAAAGTGGTACCAGCTCTGGAACGGGATGGGCACCCACGACAGCAGGCCGTGCCACTGGTTCGCGGCCTGCTCGGCCCAGTGCCGGTCGTAGCCGTTGCCGGTGACGAACCACCCGACCCAGACGCTGACGTAGGTCACCGCAGCGAGCGGCACCATGATCAGGAACGTCGCGGGACCCTGCTTCAGGATGGTGCCCGCCGACCAGTGCGCGATGCCGGCCCGGCGGCGCGCGAGCAGGTCGGCGACCACGGAGTAGATCGCCAGGCCCGCGAGGAAGTACACGCCGCTCCACTTGACCCCGCTGGTGAGTCCGAAGCTGAGGGCGGCCAGGATCAGCCAGGGGCGCCACCACAGCGCGGGGCCCCACGCGGTGGAGCGTCCGGCGGCGGTGCGCCGCGACATCCATCGTTCGAGTCGTCTGGCCGACCACTGCCGATCGAGCAGCACCAGGATCACGCCGATGAGGGCGAAGAGGGCCACGATCCCGTCGAGCAGCGAGACCCGGCTCAGCACGATCGCGTTGCCGTCGATGGCGATGAGCCCGCCGGCGATCACGGTCAGCAGCGTGGAGCGGAACAGCATCCACGCGATGACCATCGTCAGGATCACCAGGATGATGCCGACGATCGCCGTCGAGAAGCGCCACCCGAAGCTGCTGCCGCCTCCGAACAGTGCGAGGCCGATCGAGATCACCCACTTGCCCAACGGCGGATGCGCGAGGAACTCGGGGCTGCTCTGGTAGCCGTTCGGGTCTCCGGCGTTGAACGCGACGTTCGGATCGGCGCCCCACAGCCCCTCGTAGCCGAGGTGCATGAGGGTCCAGGCGTCTTTCACGTAGTAGGTCTCGTCGAAGACCAGCTCGTGCGGATAGGCGAGACCGACCAGGCGCAGCAGCGCGGCGACGATCACGACCACGAAGGGGCCGCCCCAGCACCAGATCGTGCGGGCGTAGCGGCGGCGCATGAGCATGTCCCACCAGTCATCGAGGCGGGAGCCCGTCAGCTCGGTGATCGTCACCGGGGAATCCTATTCGGCGTTGCTCCGTGCGCGGTTTGCGCGCGCCTCCGCGTGCCGCCCCCCCCCGCCCCTCGCCGCTCCCGCGTGCGAAATCGAGGAGATCCAGTGCGGATCGCGGCCGATTTGCTCCATGGGGTGTTCTCCGGTCCGTCCATCCTTGATTTCGCATCGGCGAGAGGCCGGAGAATGAGCAGGTGATCATCCTCGCGGCCACGCCGATCGGCAATCTGGGCGACGCGTCGCGACGCCTGATCGAGGCGCTCGGTCGTGTCGAGGTGATCGCGTCGGAGGACACCCGCACGACCATCCAGCTGCTCGCCGCGCTCGGCGTCGAGAACCGGCCGCGGCTGATCGCGCTGCACGAACACAACGAGGGCGCCAAGGCGGCCGAGATCGTCGAGTTGGCGCGCGGCACCGATGTGCTGGTGCTCAGCGATGCCGGTATGCCGACGGTCAGCGACCCGGGCTACGCCCTGGTGGTCGCCGCGGCTGCGGCCGGGGTCACGGTCACCGCCCTCCCCGGACCGAGCGCCGTCCTCATGGCGCTCGCCGTGAGCGGTCTGCCGACCGACCGCTTCGTGTTCGAGGGCTTTCTGCCGCGCAAGGGTCGACTGGCCGCGCTGCGCGCGCTCGCCGCCGAGCCGCGCACCCTCGTCTTCTTCGAGTCGCCGCACCGGATCGGGGATGCCCTGGCCGACCTGGCGACCGCGTTCGGCCCGTCGCGCCGCGCCACCGTGTGCCGCGAGCTGACCAAGCTGCACGAAGAGGTCGCCCGGGGCACGCTCGCGGAGCTCGCCGAGCAGTTCGCCGAGGGCGCTCGCGGCGAGATCGCCCTGGTGGTCGAGGGGGCTCCGCCCGCGTCCGCCTCGCTCGACGACGGGGTGGCGCGCGTGCTGCAACTCGTGGCCGACGGGGTGCGGCTGCGCGAGGCATCCACCGAGGTCGCCGAGATCACCGGACTCGGGCGGCGCGAGCTCTATGAGGCGGCGCTGCGGGCGCGCTGAGGCGAGCCAGTAACACGGCGGGGCCGACCGTAGAATCGACCCATGGCATCCGGTGACTCGTTCTACGTCACGACGCCCATCTTCTACGTCAACGACGTGCCGCACATCGGGCACGCGTACACCGAGGTGGCCGCCGACGTTCTCGCGCGGTGGCACCGGCAGGCCGGCGACGACACCTGGCTGCTGACCGGCACGGATGAGCACGGCGAGAAGATCCTGCGCACCGCGACCGCGAACAACGTCACCCCGAAGCAGTGGGCGGACCAGCTGGTCGAGTCGGCGTGGAAGCCCCTGCTGCAGACCGTGGATATCGCCAACGACGACTACATCCGCACGACCGACGAGCGCCACGAGAAG
>DASTNC010000057.1:0-53119 GCA_035721225.1 Pseudolysinimonas sp. | reverse complement strand
GGCTGCGATCGAGTCGATCCGCTCCGGGCACTGGGGCCGCATGGTCGCGCTGCGCGGCACCCAGATCGTGCACGTCCCCTTCGAAGACGCGCTGGGGCGCCTCAAGGTCGTGCCGCAGAGCCGGTACGACGAGGCGGCCGTTCTGTTCGGCTGACGCCCCTCACAGGTCGATCGCTTGTCGAATGCCGGCCGCGACCGACTTCAGAAGGTCGACCGAAAGTCGCCCGACCGGGAACGGATCGAGGTATTCGCGGCTCACCGGGCCGAGCTGAGTGACGAGCACTACCGAGTCCTTGTCGAGGCCGGATGCCGTCATGGGCACGAAGACATTTCCGGGAAATGCCTGAAAGGCGACATTCGACGTCATCGGCACCACGAGAACGGTGCCGATCTTGGTCGCCAACAGCCAGTCGCTTTGCATGACCAGGGCAGGCCGCCTTTTACCCGGCTCGGACCCTCGCGGTGCGCCGAAGTCGGTCCAGACCACGTCGCCATGAGCAATCACCAGTCGGACCCGGATTGGATGATCCGGTGCGCTTCGTCGAGGAAGGTGCCATCTCCAGAAGGCTGGCCCGCGGCATCGATGGCGGCGTCCGCCCGCGCGGTCAACTCCGACTCGCCGGCGAGTTCGTCAGCGAATCGGCGCCCTGCGAGTTGAAAGAACTCGGAGCGGTTGTAACCGTGGCTGGCTGCGACTCTTTCGAACCGCGCGAAATCGTCATCTGGGATGGAAATCGCAGTCTTCATATCCAAAGTATGATCCGTTATACCGGGAGCTCAGACGGTGCGGTGACAAACTGGCGGGATGAGCACCATCTTCTTGATCGTCGGCGCGGTCTTCGTCGGCATCGCCGGCTTGCTCCACCTGTTCATCTTCCTGCTCGAGAGCGTGCTCTGGAACCGGCCGAGCATCTGGATGCGCTTCGGCGTCAAGACCCAGGAGGATGCCGAGGTGCTGCGCCCGATGGCCTACAACCAGGGCTTCTACAACGTCTTCCTGGCGCTGGGCGCCGGAGCCGGGCTGGTGATGCTCGCCTCGCCGAACGTGATGCAGGCTGGCGCGGCGCTGTCGATCTTCGTGTGCCTCAGCATGCTGCTCGCCTCGATCGTTCTGGTGTTCTCGAACCCCAAGCTGGCGCGCGCGGCGGCGGCGCAGGGCACTGCCCCGCTGATCGGCTTGATCCTTCTGATCATGGCGATCACCACGGCGTGAACACCGACCTAGGCTCCCCCTCTGCAACGAGACTCCGCTCGGCCATTCTCCCCCCGTAGGGTGTCCTCATGACTGCATCCAGTTCATTTGAACGCCTAGTGCAGGTGCTCCATTCGCAGGGAGCCGCGAACGCCTACATTCTCAACCAAGGCGGGAAGCCGGTCGGCCTCGAGATGGAAATTGGCAAGTGGATCGAGCCGAATGCGAAGACGGTCGGGGTGTCAATCCGCGCTGGAACAGCGGTGGCAGCTTCGCCTGGCGATTCTCCGCGAGGCGAGCGGACGGGAGTTCGTCAACTTCGTTCCGGAGGAGCGCCTTGCGGACTCCACCAACGGACAAGCTCTCGCGGTTGAGATCTGCAACCGATTCTTCGCAATGGGCGACGCTCTAGTGGCGTTGCTTGGTGTGGCGGCCGAGGTTGCCGCGGAAAAAGGCCACGGCTGACAATCGCGTCGAATCCGCTGCGAGGCGTGCCCGAAAAAAATGTCAGGCAGGCTTGGGCGCATCGGCAGCCGCGCGCGCCGCGCCCGGCATCGCCGACACGATCCGATCGACGACGCGATCGTCGTGCGCGGCGGAGAGGAACCAGGCCTCGAACACACTGGGCGGCAGGCTGACCCCGGCATCGAGCATGGCGTGGAAGAAGGCCGGATATCGCCAACTCTCCTGGGCCTGCGCATCCGCGTAGTCGCGGACCGGTTCGGCGCGAAAGGCGAGCGAGAACAGGCTGCCGGCGCGCGGGATGACATGGACGACACCCTCGGCGTCGAGAGCGTCGTGCAGGGCGCTGGCCACGGCATCCGCTGCCCGATCCACGCGCGCGTACACCTCGGGCGTCGCGTTCGTCAGGGTCGCGATGCCGGCAGCGACCGCGAGCGGGTTGCCGCTCAGGGTGCCTGCTTGATAGACCGGGCCGAGCGGGGCCAACTGGTCGAGCAGCTCGGCGCGACCGCCGAGCGCCGCGAGAGGCAGTCCGCCTCCGAGCACCTTGCCGAAGGTGATCAGGTCGGGCACCCAGCCGGCGCCGTCGGGCACGACCCGCGCGGCTTCGAGGCCCCACCAGCCGGCCGGGCCGACGCGGAATCCGGTGAGGACCTCGTCCAGGATCAGCAGGGCGCCGTTCTCGTGGGCGATCGTCGAGAGCGCTCGGTTGAACCCGCGGCTCGGCGCCAGCACGCCCGCGTTGGCGCCCGCCGCCTCGGTGATGATGGCGGCGATCCGGCCGGGATGCGCGGCGAACGCCGCTCGGAGCGCATCGAGATCGTTGTACGGCAGCACGAGGGTGAGCCCGGCGATCGCGGCCGGTACGCCTGCCGAGCCGGGAAGTCCGAGCGTCGCGACCCCAGATCCGGCTTCGGCGAGCAGGCCATCCGAGTGCCCGTGATAGTGCCCGGCGAACTTGATCAGGAGATCACGGCCGGTCGCACCGCGCGCCAGCCGGATCGCGGTCATCGTGGCCTCGGTGCCGGTCGACACCAGGCGGAGCTTGTCGATGCCCCGGGTGCCGTCGACGCAGAGGCGGCTTCGCACCAGTTCGGCCAGCTCGGTCTCGCCCGGGGTCGACGCCCCGAAGCTCAGCCCTCGCCCGGCCGCCTGCCGAACGGCCTCGACCACAGCGGGATGCGCGTGCCCGAGCAGAGCAGGACCCCACGACATCACGAGGTCGACGTAGTCGCGCCCCTCGACGTCGGTCACGGTCGCGCCGCGTGCCGAGACCACGGATCGCGGCGTGCCGCCGACCGAGCCGAACGCGCGCACCGGCGAGTTCACGCCGCCGGGAATCGCGGCCTTGGCGCGGGCGAAGGCGGCATCGTTGCCCACGGCCCGGATGCTGCCGGTCGTCTGCCCATCGGGTGCAGCGCTCACGACCGCGCCCACCTCTCCGCCACCTCGACCGCCCAGTAGGTGAGCACGGCGTCGGCTCCCGCCCGACGGATGCTCATCAGTGTCTCGTCGATCGCGCGCTCCCGGTCGATCCAGCCGTGCGCCGCGGCGGCCTCGACCATCGCGTACTCGCCGCTCACCTGGTAGGCCCAGACGGGCACCGGGCTGGTCGATGCGGCATCCGCCAGCACGTCGAGGTACGACATCGCGGGTTTGACCATGACGACGTCTGCACCCTCATCGACATCGAGCAGGACCTCGCGGGCGCCCTCGCGACGGTTCGCCGGGTCGAGTTGATAGCTGCGGCGGTCGCCCTGCAGCGACGAGGCGACCGCCTCGCGGAACGGCCCGTAGAACGCGGAGGCGTACTTGGCGGCGTAGCCGAGGATCGCAGTGTCGGTGTGCCCTGCCGCGTCGAGGGCGTCGCGCACGGCGCGCACCTGGCCGTCCATCATGCCGCTGAGTCCGAGGAGGGCCGACCCCGCTTCGGCTTGCGCGAGACCCATGTCGCGGTAGCGGAGCAGGCTGGCGTCGTTGTCGACGCGGCCCGCCGCATCCAGCACGCCGCAGTGGCCGTGATCGGTGAACTCGTCGAGGCAGAGATCGCTCTGCACGACCAGCGCGTCGCCCACCTCGGCGACGGCGATGCGCGTCGCGACGTTCAGGATGCCGTCGGGGTCGGTCGCGCCCGTGCCGGTCGCGTCCTTGTGCTCGGGAATCCCGAAGAGCATCACGCCCCCGATGCCCGCTCGGGCGGCGCGCTGCAATTCGCCCCGGAAGGAGTCGAGCGAGTGCTGGACCACCCCGGGCATCGAGCCGACCGGCACCGGTTCGCCGGCGCCCTCGCGGATGAACATCGGCAGGATCAACTCGGCCGGGTGCACGCGGGTCTGCTGCGTCAGCCTGCGCATCGCGGGCGTCGCGCGCAATCGCCGCGGACGGATCCGAGGAGCGACCTCCGACATCGGCTCGAAGCCGGCACCCTCGGCGCTCATTCGGCCTCCGCGTATTCCACCAGCGCCTCGATGAGCGAGTCGGCCGAGCGCTCCTCGGCGATCACGTGCACCGGCAGACCGGCCGCGCGCGCGTCGAACGCGGTGCGCGGGCCGATGCAGGCCACGACGGTGTCCTCGGGCAGCGGGGCGAGCTGAGCCGCGATCTGTCGGGCGACGCTGCCGGAGGTGACCAGCACGGCGCGGATGCGGCCGGACGCGACATCCATCGCCACGTCGGAGGTCACGGGCACGCCGACGGTCCGGTACGCCGTGACGAACTCGACCGCGAACCCGAGCTTCGAGAGCCCGGCTACCAGGGTCGGCTCGGCGAGGTCGGACTGCGGGATCAGCACCCTGCCGCGGATCTCGCTGGCCGGCCATTCCTTGACCAGGCCGCGCGCCGAGTTGTCGGAAGCGGGGACGAAGTCGACGCGGTATCCGGCCAGCGCGAGCGCCGCGGCGGTGGTTTCGCCGACGGCGGCGATGCGGGTGGAATCGGGCACGCGGGTGTTCTGGCTGGTCAGCACGTCGACCGTGGTGGCGCTGGTGATGACGATCCAGTCGAACTGGCCGTCGCTCAGTTCGTGCAGCGCGTTCGCGAGCGCGGACGGGTCTTCGGCCCCTGCGAAGTTGATGAGCGGCGCGATCACCGGGACCGCGCCGAATCCCCGCAGCGTCGCCGCCACGGCATCGCCCCACTTGCCCCCACGCGGCACCAGCACCCGCCAGCCGGCCAGCGGCTTGGCGGGGCTCGTCGCGTTCATTCCGTGCCTCCCGGCCCCGCGTCGCGGCTCGCGCCCAGGGGGGCGAGCCCTGCGGCACCGCTCGCGAGCAATTCGTCGGCAACCCGTTTCGACAGCTCGGAAACCGGATCGAGCGCGTCCTCGGGATACAGCGCGTGCGAGCTCGTCAGGTGCTTGGTCCCGTCGTCGCGGTAGACCCGTGCGCTCAAGAACAGCAGTCCGTCGTCGAGGATCGCATGAGCGCCGATCGGCGCAGAACATCCGGCCTCGAGCAGCGCCAGCACCGCGCGCTCGGCTTCGGCAGTCAGCCGGGATGTCGTGTGATCGACCTTCGAGACCGACCTCGCGTCGCCGGTGCGGGTCTCGACGGCGAGAGCTCCCTGCGCGGGGGCCGTCGGCCAGCCGTCGATGCCGAAGTACTCGCTGATGGCGCCCGCTCGGCCCAGGCGGTCGAGGCCGGCAGCCGCCAGGACGACGGCGTCCAGATGGCGTTCGGCGTCGTCGCTGCCGACCCGCCCGAGTCGGGTGTCGACGTTGCCGCGGAGCTCGACGATGTCGAGATCCGAGCGACGTGAGAGCAGTTGGGCGCGACGGCGGGGTGACCCGGTTCCGACCCGCGACCCGGCGGGCAGGTCGGCGAGCGACAGGCCGTCGCGGGCGCACAGGGCATCGCGGGCGTCTGCGCGCTTCGGGACCGCCGCGATGGTCAGGCCGGGCACCGGCGCGGTCGGGAGGTCTTTGTAGGAGTGCACGACGGCATCCACCTCGCCGGCCAGAAGCGCCTCGCGCAGGGCGGCCGCGAACACGCCCGTGCCGCCGAGCGAGGCGAGAGGGGCGGCCGAGCGGTCGCCTTCGGAGTGGATGACGACCAGTTCGGCACCGAGCGCCGAGGCGACGGTCTGCGCCTGGGCCAGGGCCAGGGCGCTGCCACGGGTGCCGATCCTCATGGTCACGGCGTCAGGCGATCTCTTCGTGCGCCGCTCACGGCGCCACCGTTCGTACGTGCACCGCTCACGGCGCCACCCCGGAAATGGCGGGCTTGAAGCCGAGCCGGGCGTTCTCGCAGCAGCCGGGCCGGCACACGTCGTACCAGGGCCCGAGCCCGGTCACGGCCGGACGCTCGGCCGCCGGCACGCCGTTGATGCGCTCGAGCACGAGATCGACGAGCCCTCGCACGTAGGCGGGATGGGTTCCGGGCGTCGGCGTGCGGATCACCGAGATGCCGTGCTGCTCGGCGGTCTCGGTCGCCTCGGTGTCGAGGTCCCAGAGCACCTCCATGTGGTCGCTGACGAATCCGAGCGGCACGATGACGACCGCCTCGACGCCCTCGCGTGCGAAGCCGGCGACCACCTCGTTGACGTCCGGCTCGAGCCAGGGCTGCGTCGGCGGACCCGAACGGCTCTGATAGACGAGCTGCCACGGGATGTCCGTGCCCGCCTCGCGCACGACGACCTCGGCGACCGCTCGATGCTGCGCCGCGTAGGCTCCGCCCTCACCGAAACCGCGTTCGCGCGGCCCGCTCCGATCGGCGTCGGCGCTCGGGATGCTGTGGGTCGAAAACAGGATTCGGATCGCGCCGCGGTCGATCCCGCGCTCGACGAACTCGGCCACCGCGGTGCGCAGGCCGTCGACGAAGGGCTCGACGAATCCGGGGTGGTCGAAGAACTGGCGCACCTTGTCGATCTGCATGCGGTCGCCGAGGCCGGTCTGCTCGAGCGCCGCCGCGAAGTCTTCGCGATATTGCCGACAGCTCGAATACGAGCTGTAGGCGCTGGTGGCGAGGCCGATCAGCCGGGTGAAGCCGCGCCCGGCGGCCTCGTCCAGCGCGTCACGCAGGTACGGATCCCAGTTGCGGTTGCCCCAGAGCACCGGCAGGTCGATGCCGCGGGATGCCAGCTCGGCCTCGAGCGCCGCCTTCAGGGCGCGGTTCTGCTCGTTGATCGGACTCACGCCCCCGAAGTGACGGTAGTGGTGGGCCACCTCTTCGAGACGCTCGTCGGGGATGCCCCGCCCGCGCGTCACGTTGCGCAGGAACGGAATGACGTCATCCTGGCCCTCGGGCCCGCCGAAGCCGGCCAGCACGATCGCATCGTAGGCAACGGGCACCTCGACGTGCTCGGCACCGGATGCGGCGGCATCCGTCGCGAAGAGCACGCGCGCGGTCTCGTCGGCCGTCACGCCAGGACCTCGGCCAACTCGTCGAGAGTCACCCGGCGACCGGTGAAGAACGGGACCTCTTCGCGCACGTGCCTGCGCGCCTCTGCGGACCGCAGGTGGCGCATCATGTCCACCAGATCGATGGGGTCGTCGGCTTCGAGGCCGAGAAGCCACTCGTAGTCGCCCAGAGCGAACGACGCCACGGTATTGGCCTGCACCTGCGGATAGTCGCCCCCCATGCGGCCGTGTTCGGCGAGCATCGTGCGTCGCTCGTCGTCGGGCAGCAGGTACCAGTCGTAGCTGCGCACGAAGGGATAGACGGTCAGCCACGTCTTGGGGGCCAGGCCGCGCATGAACGCCGGAGCGTGGGTGCGGCTGAACTCGGCGTCGCGGTGCACACCGAGCGCGTTCCAGGTGGGAAGCAGCGCCGCGAGTTCTGCACTCCGACGAAGGGTGCGCAGCGCGTGCTGGATTCCGTCGGCCGTGGTGCCGGTGAGCCAGATCAGCAGGTCGGCGTCGGCACGCAGGCCCGAGACGTCGTAGAGCCCGCGAAGGGTCACCCCGTCGGCCTCAACAGAGCGGATGGCGTCGGCAAGAGGCTGACCGCCGAGGCCGACGGCCTCCTCGGCACCTCGGCCCGCATGCGGGTCACGTCGCAGCACGGCCCACAGTGTGTATCCGAGGTCGGCAGCGTTCGGTTCGGGCGAGGAATCAGAGCTGGTACTCACGCTCCTATCCTCCCCCGCTCGCGGCGGGGGAGCGAATCGGCGGCCGACCGGTCGAGGTCAGTCGTCGTCGCCGCTGAAGATCGCCCAGGCGACGAGCCCGACCGCGATGACCGCGACGGCCGCGCCGCCGATGATCCACGGCACCGGGTTCTGGCGGTAGGCGGCGGCCGCCTTCTCGCCGAGCTCGGTCGCGCGCTTGGGCACGTTGAACTTGTCTTCGATGGCGTCGAGCGTGGCGGCGAGCTCGGTGCGCGCCTTCTGCGCCTGAACCTTGGCGGCCTCCGCCTTGGCACTGAGGGGGTTGGTCATGATGTGCCTCGCTTTCCGATTCCTCTGATTGCTCGGTAGTCCTTCTGCAGGCTGTCGATCGACTCGGTCGGCAGCGGCGGGATGCCCCGCTTGAGAATCCGGTAGCCGATGAGCGCCAGGATGCCGGCGACGATCAGCAGGAACGCCGCGACGATCAGAGCCGCCAGCCAGCCCGGCAGCACGAGCGACAACGCAAGAACCGCGGACGTCAGCAGCACGCCGATCATGAAGAGCAGCACCGCCCCGGCGCCCGCCAGCATCCCGGCGCCGACACCGAGCGCCTTGAGCTTGGCGAACAGCTCCGCCTTGAGCAGCTCCACCTCGCGGTGGAACAGCTCTTGGATGAGAGCGGGGATGTCGGTGACGAGCGACAGCAGCGAGCGCTTAGGCCGCGGCGGCGCCGCGCGCTGAGAGGATCCAGGGGTCTGAGACACGACTCAGCCGCCGATCAGCTGGACTTCGTGGAGCCCGACTTGGCCGCCGTCGAGGTGCTCGACGACCGCGCGCCCGGGCGTGCGGCGGGCTTCTTGCCCGTCACCTGCGAGACGACCTTCTTGGCGTTGTCGCTCACGAACTCGGCGACGTCGGGTGCCTTGTCTTTGACGAAGGTTTCGGCGGCGTCGACCTGGCGCTGCACGCGCGGGTCGTTCCAGAACTTCATGGCCGCTGACTTCAGCTGCTCGTATTTCTCGCGGCCCGCGCGGGTGCCCAGCACGTAACCGAGTCCGAGTCCGGTGACGAAGAGGATCTTGCCTTTCATGGAACGCTCCATTCCTTGATGGCTGATCGGTCCAGCCTAGCCCTCGTCTTCCGGGCTGTTCCCCAGCAGACGTTCTGCCTCGGACTCCGCCTGTGCGATCACGGCGGCGAGTCCGGTGCCAGAACCAGCCTCTCCGACATAGTGCATTCCGTCAACGGCATGCGTCCGAGGCACGGCCCGTTCCCAGGTCACGATGTCGGCGTCGACCGGATCGCTCAGCGCGACACCCAGCAGCGTGCCGGCGTCGGCAACGGCCTGCGCGACGTCGACCCCGGCCTCGGCTCCGCCGTCGTACGAGAGCCGCAGCGCCTGGAGGCCCGCCGCGCGCTCGGCCAGCCACGGCCACTTCACCGTGAGGTGCGTGAGCGCTCGAGCCCTGACACCCGGAGCGCCGAGCTCCACCAGCACCCCGGTGCCGCGCGGAGCCGCAGCGAGCTCCGGTTGATCGACGACGAGGGTGACCAGGGTGATGGCACGGCCGGGCACCCGGTCGGCGGCCACGGCCGGGGCGGCGACGAGGACCTCGCCGCGCAGCAGCTCGTCGCCGATGCGCACGCGATCAGGCGCGACCTCGTCGATCGTCACCCCGAGCCGGACCGGCACGCCGAAGCGCTCGAGATCGGCGAGCAATCGGTCGACGAGCACGACGACCCCGCCGCGGATCCCCGCCACCTGCGAACCGGCGGGCGACCGCTCGCGCAGACTCGCCACCGCGTGCGCCAGAGAGCCCTCGCGCGCGAGGGCGGAACGCAGACCGGGAGCGGCGCGATCCACCGAGAGCTCGTCGGGGCTCGCCGAGTGCACGCCGCGTACCACGGGAGCGACGAGCTGCTCGACCACCGCCGGCCCCATCCTGCGCCGAACCAGCTCGCCGATCGTCTCGGACTTCGCGCCGATCGGTGCGGGCAGAAGCAGGTCGAGCGATGCACGGAACGCGGCCCGGGCGCCGATGGCCTCGATGACATCCCGCGAGAGCGCAACGGACGGGATGCCGAGCAGGCTGGTCGCCGGCAGCGGGAGCGCGGTGCCATCGGCCCGGTAGAGCCAGGCCGGCAGTTGAGCGGGCCGTACGATCTCGTCGGCCAGGCCCAGGCGCCCGGCGAGCTCGGCCACCGTGCCGCCGCGCGTCGCGAACGACTCGGCGCCGGCATCCAGTTCGAGGCCCCCGACCATGTGGCGGGCGAGCTGTCCGCCCGCGCGATCGGATGCTTCGAGCACCATCACGTCGCGCCCGCCGAGCACCAGCCGGCGCGCCGCCACCAGGCCCGCGATGCCGGCGCCGATGACGATGACCGGCGGCCGTCGCGGCGAGCGCGAGTCCGTCATCCCAGCTCGTGCACGAGTTCGACGACGCGGGTCAGCACGTCGGGATCGGTCTCGGGGGGAACGCCGTGACCCAGGTTGACGACATGCGCCGGAGCGCCCGCGCCTCGCTCCATCACGTCGCGGACGTGCGCCTCGAGCGTCGGCCAGGGCGCCCCGAGCAGCGCCGGGTCGATGTTGCCCTGCAGCGGGACGCCACCACCCAGTCGCCGGTTCGCCTCATCGAGGGGAAGCCGCCAGTCGACCCCGACGACATCCGCGATGCCGGCCATCAGGTCGAGCACCTCGCCGCTGCCGACGCCGAAATGCACCTTCGGCACGTCGAGCCCGCGCAGGGCGCTCAGCGCCCGCTCCGAATGCGGGCGGACCCGGCGCTGGTAGTCGCGGCGTGACAACGAGCCGACCCAGGAGTCGAACAGCTGGGCGGCGCTGGCGCCGGCATCGACCTGGGCGCGCAGGAACGCCCCGGTGACGTCGGCGCACCAGTTCAGCAGTGTCGCCCAACTGTGCGGGTCCGCGTACATCATGGTGCGGGCGCGCAGCTGATCCTTCGACGGGCCGCCCTCGATCAAATAGGACGCCAGCGTGAACGGCGCGCCGCCGAAGGCGATCAGCGGGGTCCCCCCGAGCTGGGCGACGGTCGTCGCGACGGCGTCGCGGATCGGGGCGAGCGCATCCGGATCGAGCGGCGGCAGACGCAGCACGTCCGATGCGGTCCGGATCGGGGAGTCGAACACCGGGCCGCGGCCCGGAACGATGCGCACGTCGACTCCGGCCAGCTTGACGGGCACCACGATGTCGCTGAAGAAGATCGCGGCGTCGACGCCGTGCCTGCGCACCGGCTGCAGCGTGATCTCGCTCGCGAGCTCGGGCGTCAGGCAGGCATCGAGCATCTCGGTGCCGAGCCGCAGCTCGCGGTACTCGGGCAAGGAGCGGCCGGCTTGCCGCATGAACCACACAGGAGGGGTCTGGGGACGGTCGCCGCGGTACGCCCGGATCAGCGGAGATCCGGCTGTACGGCCATCCTGCAGCGGGTGGTCTGCCGCCAGCGGGCTGTCGGAGACGGCGGGTGGGGTGGTCACTGTCCCAGGCTAGGCGACCCGGGCCGGGCGACGCTCGGTGTGCACTCAGCCTCATAGCGCCTACCATGAAGCATGCTTCTGTGCGTGACGGCGAGTCATCGCACGACAGACTTCGCCCTCTTGGATCGTGTGTCCCGCGATGCGTCGACGACCGCACGCGACGTGATCGCCGCCGATCCTGCGGTGCGCGGGGCCGTCGTGCTCGCCACCTGCAACCGCTTCGAGGCGTACCTGGATGTCGAGGATGCCCTCGCCGCTGACCCTGAGACGATGGCTGATCTCGTCTTCACCGCGCTGGGGCGCTCGGTCGGCGAGGACGCCGACGAACTTCGCAGCAGCGCCGAGTTCTTGCAGGGGGACGAGGCTGTTCGGCACCTGTTCGCCGTCAGTTCCGGTCTCGAGTCGGTCGTCGTCGGCGAAGATGAGATCAGCGGCCAGGTGCAGCGCGCCCTCGCCACCGCGCGGGCGGAGCACACCTCGAGCAGCGCGCTCGAACGAGCGTTTCAGCGCGCGGCACGCACCTCGCGCGACGTGCGCCGAGCCACCGATCTGGGGGCGGCCGGGAGGTCGATGGTCCGGCTCGCGCTCGACCTCGCAGCCTCGCGCATCGCCAACTGGAGCGAGGTCGCCGTTCTCGTCGTGGGGACGGGCCGCTACGCGGCCACCACGATCGCCGCGCTACGCGCTCGGGGAGCGCGCGACATCCGGGTGTTCTCAGCCACCGGCCGTGCCGATCACTTCGCGCTGCGATACGGCGTCGTCGCGGAGCATGACGTGCGATCGGCCATCGCCGGCGCCGAACTCGTGATCACCTGCACGGCGCGCTACACCGTGACCTCCGCCGACATTCCGGATGCCGCACGCCGCCTGATCGTCGACCTCGGGCTGCCGCGCAACGTCGAGCCGAGCGTCGGGCAGCTGCCGGGCGTTGAGCTGCTCGACCTCGAGCTGCTCGCGCTGCATGCTCCGCTCGCCGAACGGGGAGAGGGAGCGCAGCGCCTGGTGGCAACGGCCGCCTCGGAGTTCGGTGCAGAGGCCCAGGCCGCGCCGGGGATCGTGGCGCTCCGCAAGCACGTGATGGCCGCGCTCGACGACGAGCTGGCTCGATCACGTGCTCGGGGCGGCGACCACCGCACCGAGGAGGCCCTGCGCCACCTGGCCGGCGTGCTTGTTCACACGCCGTCGGTGCGTGCCCGTCGGCTAGCCGCCGAGGGGCGATCTGGCGAGTTCCTCGCAGGGCTCGAGGCTCTGTACGGGGTGCGAGTCGAGCCCGGCTCCGCGGAGAGCAACGGCGCTGCGAACGGTGTCGAGGACGCCACCGCCTAGCGACACGAATGCCCCGGCTCCCCAAGGCGGGTTGGAAGACGGGGCATCGTGCTTCGATCGGCTCACCCGGTTCTCAGCACCGGACGAACCGAGAGTCACCCGGCGCGGTGGTCAGCCATCCGTCGCGCGGTCAGGACGGCGCGAACCGCGAGGAACCCGACACCGATCTGAAGAAGGATCATCGTCAGCACGATCCAGCCCCAGTTGTCGGTGAAGGCCGATCCGGTCGGCCACGCGATGCCGGTGGCGTGCAGGGTGTTCAGCCCCCGAGAACCGGACCCGGACGCCGCGGCCGAGCTGGCCACACCGACGAGCGACAGGAAGGGGACGACGAGGAGGGTCGCCACCAAGGCGACGATTTTGGTGAACACGGTGAGGGTCCTAGCTGAGAGATCACGTCGGGGGGGAGTCCGGTGGCTCCTCGGCGGATTTCGGGTTCGCGCCTTGGCCGGACCGTTTCACGGTATCAGTCCCCCAAAAGGAGGACACCACCCCCGTTCGGGGGCAGAAGCGCCGCAGCACGAGAGCACCGCCCGCACCACGTGTCTCAGCACACCTCGGCGGGACGGCGCCGTCAGACGGCTAGGCCTGCTCGTCGCGACGGCGCGCGTAGCGCACGGCGATGAGTGCCAGTCCGCAGACCAGCATGGCGTAGCCCACACCGATCCAGCCGAGGGGGGTGGATCCCGTGAGAGCAAGCGTCGTGAGATCGCACCTGGTCGGCCGGACGAAGTGGAACGTCCAGTCGGTCGTCGCCCCGGCCTCCAGGCCGTAAGCGGGACCCTTGGCCATCGCGTGCACGACAACCGTGGAGTCTGAACTCACGTGAAAGGTGCCCGGCGAGACCGTGGCTCCGTTGACCGTCCAGGTCAGCACCGCCGTGTCGTTGATGCTGTTCGACAGCGTGTACGACCCGCTCGTGAAGCAGCCGAGCTGAACCTGCGTGGCCAACGGGAGCACCAGCGGGTGGGTGATCAGATCACCGCACGGCTGGGCGGACGCCAGCACCTCCGTCCATGGGCCGTTGTACCCCTGGAGGAAGTAGCCGGTCTCGGCGGCAGCCGACACCTTGTACGTGGCCGGCGGGAGGGTGACGTCGCCAGCCGTCGTCTGCCGCACATCGTTGATGAAGTACTGGACATGCGGCATGCCAGGGATCGTGATGAAGGCCGGTACCAGGGTGCTGATCTTCCCCGCGACGACGCAGCTCTGGGATGTCGCGTCCGGCTTCACGAAGTCGGCTTTCACCAGGCAGTTACCCGACACAAGGAAGGTGTGGGTGAGGTTCTCGGCGGCGATCACCGGCGAGATGACGTAGCCGACATCCGCGATCGGCGTGATCACGACCACATCACCGGGCTGCGCCTGGTTGGCGACGCCGACGATGAGGGGCGTGGGAGGCGTCGACCCGTTGACACTCGCCACGTAGTGCACGTGCTCAGCGCGGATGACGGTGTAGCTGCCCAGGAGCGCGCTGCCCGGGTGGGTCGACTCGCAGGTGCCATCCACGAAAACCGGGTCGCCCGCGGGCACGGGACAGTCATGCGCAGCCGCGAAGGTGAACGGCCAATCAACCGTGCCCGTCAGCACGTGCTGCGCGTCAGACGCAATCGCCCGGATATCGACGGCGCTTGCCGCCGAGCCCAGGTCGTGAAGGCCGTAGGCGGTGATCGTGGTCCAGTTGGCGCCGTCCTTGATCTGGTAGGTGACGCCGGCCGTCTCGGTCACGATGTACCCGTTGTCCACGACCGCGTTCGGGGTCGTGCACGCGGCGTACTGGGGCACGACATCAGCGGGAGCAACCGGGATGCGGCAGTCACCCGGTGACCCGAAGTCAAAAGTCCAGGTGGTCTTGGTGTTGACCGGGAACCGGAAGTCGCCGTTCGTCTTCGCGACGATCACAATCGTGGTCGGGAACGTGGTGACCGTGATCGTGACGTCCTGGGACGTGCTCGAGATGGGAGTGTTGCTGCCCTGAAGGAAGAAGAAGTAACCGGCAGGAGTCTTCGGAACCGTGTAGCTGGCCGTCGTCGATGAGCCGGAGGTGCACTCGGCGGGATTGGAGGTGGGGGGCGTCGGCACGACGCACGTGGAGGCGTCCGGGGCCGTCAAGGTGAAGGTCCAGGCATGGTCGACACCCGGCTTGATCGTGTATCCGGCGGTCGCGATGGCGTGGATCTTGATCACGGCCCCGGGGTTCGCGGCATAGGCGCCCGAAGCGATGTCGGCCCATTTCGAGCCGTCCCAGAGCTGGTATTGAACACCGTTCTGTTCCGTGGGAATCGTGTAGCCGCCCCCGCCGACAACTCCGGCAGCGGTGCAATAGGGATTCGTCGAAGTTGCCGCTGCCGGTGTGACCTCTGTCTCGCAGCCGGTCACGCTGCCCTTCTGGTCGACTGACCATCCTTGCGATCCGGTCGGGTCATCCCAGGCGCTGACGACGACCTCCCACGTGTGCGTGGCCGCGATCGAAGTCCAGGCGTATGTATTGAGGAACGTCTCGCCGAAGTTCTGAGAGTCCCTGACCCTACCGTCCATGGTCACGGTCACCTGATTGCCGTTCAGATGACCGTTGTTGTAGGAAGTCAGGTTCACCGAGACGCCGGCGGCGCAGCTGGCACTGATGGCGGGGATATGTGCATTGGCCGGACTGGCGACGAGCGCCAGGAGCCCGGCCACCAAGGCGAGGGCGGCGAGGGCGGCGAGGAGTTTCTTCAACACGGGGGATTCCTTCAGCTGAGGTCAGGAAGGTGCGCGGGGGCGCACGTCAGGGAAGAGAGAGGCCGGGCATGCGGAGGAGCCGGCGGGTCTCGGGCAAGCTCGAGCGCGCGAAAATCGGGTGCGCAGCGCTCGACGGGGGCGAGGGGGATCGAAGGATTTCGGGTGCGGGGGACCACCAGATTTCTGTCGCGCTGCGGGGGAGGCGCTACCGTGCGGGGGACACGGCGCTCGCGCGACGCGGCAAACGTAGCAGGTCCCCTCTTGGGGGGACAAGGTGGAACTCAGTGCACGTATTCCAGCAGATCGAATCCCACCGTGCGCATCGCGTCGAGCACCCGGAGCCGGGCCGCGATCCCACTATCGCTGAACTGCACCGAGACGGCGTACGACAGCGCGGCGCGTGGCCCTCGGATGACGCCAGCCTCGGACCGCACCCCCGAGTCGGCGCCGGTCTTGTTGACGAGCAGGATCCCGTGATCGGCGCCGCGGTGCGACTGGGGATCGAGCCCGAAGGCGCTCGCAACCATCGAGAGGTCGGAGTTGAGCGAGAGCCAACCCAGCACCCGGCTGCTGGTCAGGGCGTCGACGATCTCACCGCGTGCGAGAGCACCGAACAACCAACTCAGCTCGGCGGTCGATCCCACCGAGAGCTGGGGCGCATCGTCGGGGCCACGGCTGTCGCGCACGAGGTCGAGCAGAGCGGTACGCAGCAGTCCGAGGGATTCGGTGCGCTCGCGAACCGCCTGCAGCCCGACCTGCCGAAGCAGCACGTTGGTGGCCAGGTTGTCGCTGACCGCCCCGACCAGGGTGGCGAGGTCGGCGACAGGCAACGACGGCGCCTGCAGATGCTGCCAGATGCCCGAATCGCCGACCGCATCCCGAGGCGTCTTGTCGAGGATGCCGTACCCCGAGAAGTCGCGCGCGGTCAGCCGAGCGGAGACTTCGACCAGCAGCAGGATCTTTCCGATGCTCGCTGTTGGCAGAACGATGCGCTCGTCGATGCCGAGCAGGGAATGCCCGGAGTCGAGATCAGTGACCGAGGCCGAGACTTGAGCGCCCTCGTATGCCAGGTCGCCGAGCGTGGTGAAGCTGCTTGAGAATTTTTCTGCTGGGTGTTGCGCGCGATGCCGGGGCGGTCGTGGTGCGCGAACGCGGTCTCGCCGTTCTCGGGTGTACGCCACGTCGGTCACGGGCAGCCTTCCCGTAGGAGTACCAGGGTCACTCCCATGGTACTGGCGCGCTTGCGCACCCTCACAAGGAGACGAGCCCCGCCTCACGTCATCTCAGCATGACGCGAGGCGGGAGCTCGTCAGTCGTTCAGCTCGCGGCAGCGTCGCGGCGGCGGATCCGCAGACCCGAGCGCACGAGCGCAACTCCGAGCAGGAGCAGCAATCCGGAGGCGGCCAGGAGCGGCACTCCGTCGTTCGTGCCGGTCAGAGCCAGAGTCTTCAGGTCGCAGGTCGCGGGGAACCCGAACGTGAAGTCCCAGCTCAGCAGTTGATGCTCCGCATCTCCCGCGAAACCGAAGCCGAGGGCTGTGTCGGGCGCCGCCGTCACATGGAAGCTGCCGGCTGTCGTGACCTTGTAGGTTCCCGCGCTGACGGGCGAGCCGTTCACGGTCCACAGCACGGCGTCCGGGTTCAACTGGTCGGTCGTCAGCGTGTAGCTGCCGTCGGTGCTGCACCCGAGCTGCTGCTGCACGGCCGACGGGTCGACCGTCGCGTGCGTGATCTCCTGCCGACACGGGTCGGTCGTCGCGGCGATCGTCACATGGAGGTCCGCAGTGTTGCTGAGCGTGTAACCCGGTTGTGCCTCCGGGTGCACGGTGTAGTCTCCCGGCTCCAACAAGTCCGTCTTGCCTGTGACCGAGTTGTACGCGATCGCCGTGTGCGTACCGTCGCTGTCGGCGGTGATGGTGTAAGCGATCTTGTCGGGCGTGAAGACTGTGATGAACCCGTTCACCTTGAAGGTGTTCTCCAGGTCCTCGGTGTTGCAGGTCTGGTCGGTCGCCTGGGCAGCCGGCGTCACCGGGGTGTCGACGGTGCCGCAGGTGCCGGACTGGTCGGTGATCTCCACCGTGATCGGCGAGTCCGTCGTCAGGCCATAACCAGTTTCGGCCGTGAAGTACACCTTGTACGTCCCCACGCCCAGCGGCACGTTCTGCGAAGCACTCCCCGACGCCACCGTCGTGTCAGACGAATCCTTGATCACCCAGCTCGCGTGACTGACCGTCACATCGAGGGAACCGCCCACGACCTCGTATTCCGTACACACCTGGTCGTGCGCCGTCACAGAACCCGACGCCGGCAACGTGACGACCGCGGGGACGTAGCAGTAGATCACGTGGCTGAGCGCCCTGCCCTGTCCGTTGCTCGCGGTGAAGGTGTAGGTCTGCGCACGCAGGTCGGAGACGTAGGTCCAGTCGAGCAACGTCGACGCGCTTGGGTACTTGTATGTCGCGTTGGTGTAATAACCGTGATCCTCGGGCCCGCCGTTGGCCTCCACGCTGCCCGCCTTCACCACGATCTTGGTCAGCGTGGCACCGGAGGGGATCGAGAACGACGCGCCCGTGACGCTCATCGTGCTGTCGTTGGGCGGTGTCCACTTCACGCAGACCTCGCTCGTATTCGGGGTCACGTAATAGGACTCGTGGTTGCTGGCTCCTTCGGCGCTGGCAGGCGCGACGGCGACAAGGGTCAAGCCGAGGGCGAGCGCCACAGTGGCGGTCGCAGCGGCAATTGCTTTGAACATGGGGGGTGTTCCTCGCTGAGAATGGGTAATTATGGTGCAGGGGGGCCGGCACGCCGGACCACGGCGCAGAGATATGAGCCGTGGTAAGAACGGATCGAAACGGGGGAGTTCGGATCCGGTGAGAGCAGCCCTCGAACTTCGGGTGTGAAAGCCCTCCCGCCGCACAATCTAGCCTGTCCCCCTTTAGCGGGACAAGACCCCCTCGAAACTTTCTTGTGCGCGAGTCGGCCTGCTCGAAAACGAAGAGAGAAGATCTCGGCTGGATACGGCAGGAGGGTGCATCTCAGCACCGGTGGCCCCGGGCGCCCCTCGGGGAAGGGGCGCCCGGGTCAGCCGGACTCAGTGCTGAGCAGTCCTGCGCCGCAGAGCGGAACGGCGCACCACTGTCAGGCCGAACAGGATCAGGAATCCCGCGAGGACGAACGGCCCGCTGGGGTCGCTGCCCGTGAGGGCCAGAGTCTTCAGATCGCACGTGCCCGGCGCAGCGAACGTGAACGACCAGTCCCTCTGCTGCTTATCAGCAAACCCGAAGTCGGGCCCGTTCGGCTCGGCGTGCACGGTCACCGTGCGCGCCCCCGTTACCTGGACGGTGCCCTGTCCGACCGACGAGCCATCCACGGTCCAGAGGACGGCGTCGGGATCTCCGAGATCGTTGGACAGCGTGTAGGAACCGTCTGCCGTGCAGGTCAGCTGCGTGAACGTGACGATCGGGATCACGATCGGATGGTCGACCAAGTCGCCACACGCGAGGGCGGTCTTGATGGTCTCCGACCAGCCGCCGTCCGGGTAACCCGTCAGGGTGTAGTTCGGCGACGCGGTTGCCGTGACGTGGTAGACACCGGGTGCCAACTCGTTGTGAGTTCCTGCGGGCGAACCATCGATGAAGTAGTTCACTCCCACGGTCGCCGGAAGGTCGATGTAGCCACTGACGTAGCTCCCCGCCCCGCCATCATCGACCACGCAGGTCTGATCGACCACGGTCGGGTCGACCGGCGTCAGCGAAGTGGGGCACACATCCGTGCCGACCTTGACCACCTCAGTCGTGGCCGACTGATACTCGTAGGGCGTCGCGTTCGCGGGATCGCTGTAACTGTGAGTGCCGGCGTCCCAGACCGAGTCCTGCTCCCAGTAGTGGGTCACCTGGTCGTAGGTCCCACCCCCCGTGATCGAGCACACCGGATCACCGGTCGTGACGGTCGTCGAACGGATCGAGCCCGGTTTCACCGGCACGAAATTCGTCGAACCGCACGAGCTCGACAGGCTGGTGACGACGCTCGAGGCGTCTGCACCGGTCTGCGTCTGCTGGTGAAGGCTCGGCGCCGACAGCAGCGTGTTGTGGGGCATGAGGGCGATCATCGCCGCCCAGGTGATCGGGTGACCCTGACCTCCCGGGCTCGAGTAGGCGATCTTGTTCGTGTACCACAGGGCGCCCTGCACATTGAAGGTGCCCGAGGTGTCGCCCGCGCCCAGGACGCTGCTGATGGTCGCGTAGTGGTTGATGCCCGGCGTCGCGTTGAGGTCGACGTTCGGATCGACCTCGACGACGACCAGAGCCTGGTAGCCGGAGCCACCCGGCGCGTAGGTCACGGTCATGCCGGTCAGTCCCTGCATGTTGCCGGAGGTGACGCGCTGGTAGTAGTCCATGGCGGCGGTGTGCGGCCCGTTGAACTCAAGGCCGTCGGGTCCGACCGTCGGCGCCAGATCACCGGTGTCGGACTCAGGGGACCACGGGATGGCCGTGTTGACAACGCAGGGCACCACCGTCGGGCAGTCCGCGTTCTTCACGAACTTCCAGGCGTGATTGAGCCCCGATACTCCGGGGTTGCCGCTCTGGCCGGCGAGATAGCTGCCGTCCTGCTTGCCGTTGGGGCCGGCGAGGCCCTTCGCGAACATGGCGTCGATCGCCGCCGTGTTGTCGACAGTGCCATTGGTCTGCAGGTAGACATCGACCTGGTACTGGGTGCCGCAGGTCGTGGGCACGGCGACATCGAGGGTCTCGGTGGTCTCGCCCTTGTTTTGGGAGACACCGACCTGCGGGTAGGTGGCCGAGTGCCCCGAGTTCGGTGACGGCATCGACCACACCACGGTCTCGTAGGTCAGGGGGAGGGAGACGACGACCGGGGGTGCCGTGTAGCACCCCGTGACCGTCTGGTCGTAGGTCACGTTGTACGAGGAGTCCGTCGTCACGACGGTGACCTGCAGCTGGTGACTGGTGTGCGCGGCATCGCTGGTCAGCGACCAGGTCGCGGTGTAGCTGCCGTTGAACGTACCGGACTGCTTCGTGACGCCGTCGAGGACCACCGTCGCCGTTGCCGCCTGGTCGTAGTGCGTCAACGACACGGCTGCGGTCGAACAGTCGATCGATTCGGAATTGGCCGGCGCCGGAGGAGGAGTCTGACCGCCACCGCCACCGCCGCCGCCGAACGGGCCGCCACCACCGTCGTTGACAACGGCGTGCGCACCGGTCACTCCGACGAGGCTGAGCGCGACGCCGAGGGCGAGCGCGACAAGGGCAGAGGTCATGCGTTTGATCATGCGGGGGCATCCTTGCTGAGGGGGACAGCGCCGCGACAGGAGCGCACAGGGGGGTGGCGCTGGGTCGGGCGTCCCGGTCGGCGCGGGGGTGAGCCGGTCGGGACGAGATCGCGCCTCGGAAAGCTTCGGGTGAGGGCGACTCAGTCTGAAGGCTAGCCGTCACCCCTCCGGGGGTGCAATAGGCAAGATTGCCTCAGTACCAGATTCGCACCCGCTGCGTGGGGGCCAGCCACAGGGCGTCCGACTCCGACAGGCCGAAGGTGGTTGCGAACTCGTCGATGTTGCGCACGATCTGGTTGCAGCGGAACTCGTTCGGCGAGTGCGGATCGATCGACAGCAGCCGCAGTGCCTCTTCCTCGCGCACCTTGATCTGCCAGGCCTGGGCCCAACTCAGGAAGAACCGCTCGGCACCCGTCATCCCGTCGATCACCGGCGGCTCGGCGCCCTGGAGCGACAAGAGGTAGGCCTTCCAGGCGATCGCCAGCCCGCCGAGATCGCCGATGTTCTCGCCGATCGTGAGGGCGCCGTTGACGTGATGCCCGGGGAGCGCTTCGGGCTCGAGGGCGTCGTACTGGGCGATCAGCGCGGCGGTGCGCTGCTCGAAGGCCGCGCGATCCTCGTCGGTCCACCAGTTGGTGAGGCGCCCGTCGCCGTCGTACTGGGAGCCCTGGTCGTCGAAGCCGTGGCCGATCTCGTGGCCGATCACGGCGCCGATCGCGCCGAAGTTGGCCGCAGCATCCCGTGCCTCGTCGAAGAAGGGGTACTGCAGGATCGCCGCCGGGAACACGATCTCGTTGAAGCCGGGGTTGTAGTACGCGTTGATCGTCTGCGGCGTCATGAACCACTCGCCGCGGTCGAGCGGCTTGCCGATCTTGCCCAGCTCGCGCTGGAACTCGAACTCGGTGGTGGCGCGCACGTTGGCGAGCAGGTCATCCGGAACGATCACGAGCGTCGAGTAGTCCCGCCAGGTGTCGGGGTAGCCGATCTTCGGGGTGAACTTGCTGAGCTTGTCGAGGGCGCGGCCGCGGGTGGCCTCGGTCATCCAGTCGAGGTCGGTGATGCTGTCGCGGTAGGCGTCGATCAGGCGCGCGACCAGGGCGTCCATCGCGGTCTTGGCTGCCGGGCTGAAGTGGCGCTCGACGTAGATGCGGCCCACCGCCTCGCCCATGGCGCCCTCGACGACCGAGACGCCGCGCTTCCAGCGGGCGCGCAGTTCGGGGGTGCCGGTGAGGGTCTTGCCGTAGAAGTCGAAGTTCGCCTCGACGACCTCCTTCGTGAGGTACGGCGCCGACGAGCGGATGAGCTGCCACCGCAGCCAGTCGGTCCAGCTGTCGAGGCGGTCGGCCGTCAGCAGGGCGCCGAGCCCGGTCACGAAGCTGGGTTCGCGAACCACGACCTCGTCGAACGAGCCGGCCGGAACATCCAGCCCGGCGAGCCACCCGGCGAGCGGAGCCGCGCCGGCCAGCGCCTCGACCTCGCTCCAGGGCAGCGGGTTGTAGGTGGCCTGACTGTCACGGGTGCGCACGTTGTCCCAGTGCTGCGCCGCGATCTCGGTCTCGAGGGCGAAGACCCGGGCGGCGCGCTCCGCAGGATCCGACAGGCCGGCGAGCGTGAACATCCGCTCGAGGAACCGCTGGTAGCCCGCGCGGATCTCGGCGAACTTCTCGTCGCGGAAGTACGACTCGTCGGGCAGGCCGATGCCGCCCTGCTCGAGGAACACCAGGTAGCGCTCCGGGTTACCGGGGTCGTTGTCGACGAAGGCCTGCAGGAATCCGCTGGTGCCCTGGCGCTCGAAGCGGCCCAGCTCGGCGACCAGGGTGGCGATGGAGTCGATCTCGGCGACCGCATCCAGGTCGCCGGACAGGGCGGAGAGCCCGACCTTCTCGATGCGGTCCTCGTCCATGAAGCTGGAGTAGAGGTCGCCGACCTTGCGCGCCTCGGTGCCGGCGGGTGCCGTCTGCGACTCCTCGATGATCTCGCGCACGGCACGCTCCGCCTCCTCGGCGAGCAGGTAGAACGAGCCGTACCTGGCCTTGTCGCTCGGGATCTCGGTGCGCGCGATCCACTTGCCGTTGACGTGACGGAACAGGTCGTCCTGCGGCCGGATCGCCGGGTCCAGCTCGTCGGTCTTGATGCCGGAGGCGAGCGGAGTGTTGGCGGTTTGTGATGCAGGCGTCATGGTGGGAGCCTAAGAGATCGTGACGGCTCAGCGCGTTCTCATCATCGGCGGCAACGGCATCATCAGCGGCTCGGTGACCCGGCTCGCGGTCGAGCGGGGCATGACCGTCACCCTGCTCAACCGCGGCACCAGCACGCTGCGACCCGCGATCGACGGTGTCGAGACCGTGATCGGGGATGCCGGCGATGCCCCCTCGATGCGGTCGGCGATCGGCGGCCGCGAGTTCGATGCGGTCGTGAACTTCCGGGCATTCCATCCGGATCAGGTCGCCGCCGACATCGAGCTGTTCTCGGGGCGCACCGGCCAGTACGTCTTCATCTCGTCGGCATCCGCGTACCAGAAGCCGATCGCCCACCTGCCGATCGTCGAGTCGACGCCGCTGCGGAATCCGTTCTGGGAGTACTCCCGCAACAAGATCGCCTGCGAAGACGTTCTGGTCGCGGCCTACCGCGAGCACGCATTTCCGATGACGATCGTGCGCCCGTCGCACACCTACGACCCGACGCTGATCCCCCTCGACGGCGGCTGGACCGCGCTGGATCGGATGCGCCGCGGCGTGCCGATCGTGATCCACGGAGACGGCACCTCGCTGTGGACCCTGACGCACGCGCGCGACTTCGCGCGCGCCTTCGTCGGCCTGCTCGGCAACCCGCACGCGCTCGGCGCGCCCGTGCAGATCACCTCGGACGAGTCGTTGACCTGGGATGCCATCGCCGGTCTGTTCGCGCACGCGCTCGGCGTCGACGCCCGGATCGTCCACGTGGCGAGCGAGACCCTGGCCGCCGAGGTCGACTACGGCGACGGCCTGCTGGGCGACAAGGCGCACAGCGTGGTGTTCGACAACTCCCGGGTGAAATCGCTCGTTCCCGGATGGCAGGCGACGATCCCGTTCGCCGAGGGCGTCCGCGAGATCGTCGACTGGCACCTGGCTGATCCTGCCCGGCAGAAGGTGGATGCCGCGCTCGACGCCGCGTACGACCGGCTCGTCGCCGCGCACTCCCGCTGAGCGCGCGCACCGGGCAGGGCCGGCGCGCCGCCGCCCCTTGCTAGCGTGAGGCCGGTGACGACGACCTCCCCGCCTGCGCGGCCCATCGCGTGGCGCAACGCCGTCTTCGTGACCTTCTCGCTCAACGGGTTCGGGATCTCGGCCTGGGTGGCGCGCATTCCGAGCATTCGGGATCACCTGCACATCACCGTCGCCGAGGTCGGCATTCTGATCGTCGGGGTCTCGGTCGGCTCGGTGATCGGCCTCATCCTGGCGGGCCACATCGTGCACTGGCTCGGCGGTCGGCAATCGATTCGCGTGGCCCTGATCGTCGCGGGGGCGGCGCTGGCCGGCGTGGGATTCGGCACCACGGTGCTGTCGAGCTTCGGCGTCGTGCTCGCGTCGCTGGTGCTCTACGGATTCTGCAGTGCGATCTGCGATGTGGCCATGAACGTCGAGGGCGCCGCCGTCGAACGGGCAAGCGGGCGCACGATCATGCCGCTGTTCCATGCGAGCTGGAGCCTCGGAACCGTCGTCGGGGCCGGCCTCGGCGCGGTGGCGGCCTTCGCCGGCATCGATCCGGTCTGGCACCTCGGCGTCATCGCCGTCGTCCTGATCGTCGCGGTGCCGATCGTCGCGCACTTCATCCCCGACGACGACCACCTGGCCGAGGACGGGACGCCGGCGGCGCGCCTGACCTTCCGCGATCGGATGGCGATCTGGCTCGAACCCCGCACGCTGCTGATCGGGCTGATCGTGCTGGGGATGGCCTTCACCGAGGGCTCCGCGAACGACTGGCTGGCCCTGGCGATGGTCGACGGCCGTCACGTCGACAATGGGCAGGGCGCCCTGCTGTTCGGGGTGTTCACCGTCTCGATGACCCTGGGCCGCATCGTCGGAGGCCCGCTGATCGATCGGGTCGGCCGCGTGGTCGCGTTGCGCGCCTCGGGGGCCGCCGCCGCCATCGGGCTGGCCATCGTCATCCTGGTGCCCTCCGTGCCGGTCGCGGTCGCCGGCATCGTGCTCTGGGGGATCGGCGCGTCGCTCGGCTTTCCGATGGGCATGTCGGCCGCGGGCGACGACCCGACGCGTGCCGCCGCCCGCGTGAGCGCCGTCGCCACCATCGGGTACCTCGCGTTCCTGGTCGGCCCCCCGTTGATCGGCTTCGTCGGCGACCGGATCGGGCTGCTCAACGCACTGTGGATCGTGCTGGCGCTCATCCTGCTCGCCGTGTTCGCGGCGCCGGCCGCCCGCGAGCGGGTCGGCCGCTTCGCGCGGCCCGTCCGCGTGGCGCGCGACTCCGGGCGCCGCACGCCCGGCGCGAACTAGGCTCGCTGCGTGCGTCTCGTCGTTGCCCGCTGCTCCGTCGATTACGCCGGTCGCCTCAGTGCGCACCTGCCGCTGGCCACCCGCCTGCTGGTCGTCAAGGCCGACGGCAGCGTGCTCGTGCACTCCGACTCGCTCAGCTACAAGCCCCTGAACTGGATGAGCCCCCCCGCCACGTTCGCGATCGACGAGGTCGACGACGAGCGCGCAGCGGCCGGCGTCACCCAGCTCTGGCGGGTCACCAACGCGAAGACGGCCGACATGCTGGTGATCTCGATCCACGAGGTGCTGCACGACTCGGAGCACGAGCTCGGCGTCGATCCGGGCCTGCAGAAGGACGGCGTCGAGGCCGACCTCCAGCGCCTCCTGGCCGAGCAGATCGAGTTGCTGGGCGACGGCTTCACCCTGGTGCGTCGCGAGTACATGACGGCGATCGGCCCCGTCGACATCCTGGCGCGGGATGCTGCCGGAGCCAGCGTCGCCGTCGAGATCAAGCGGCGCGGCGACATCGACGGGGTCGAGCAGCTGACCAGGTACCTCGAGCTCATGAATCGCGACCCGCTCCTGGCCCCGGTCAGCGGCGTGTTCGCCGCTCAGGAGATCAAGCCGCAGGCCCGCACCCTGGCGACCGACCGCGGCATCCGGTGCCTGCTGCTCGACTACGACGCGATGCGCGGCCTCGAAACCGGTCATTCGAGGTTGTTCTGATGGCGGCGTTGCTGCCGTACACAGCGGTGCTCTGCGACCTCGACGGCACGATCGTCGACTCGGCGCCCGGCATCACGGCCTCCCTGGCGTACACCTTCGAACGACTCGGCCTGCCGGTGCCCAGCTCGACCGAACTGCTCGCCTGGGTCGGGCCGCCGATCCTGGACTCCTTTCGCGACTTCGCCGGATTCGACGCCGAGCAGTCTCGGCGCGCGCTCGACATCTACCGGCCGCGCTATCTGTCGAGAGGGGCGTACGATGCGTCGCTGTACCCGGGAATGGCCGAGGTGCTTCACGCGATCGGGCACGCGGGCATCCCGCTCTCCCTGGCGACCTCGAAACCCGAGACGCCGGCGCGGGCCGTGCTCGAGCACTTCTCGTTGGCCGACGCCTTCGATGAACTGACCGGCGCCAGCGACGACGAGGTGCGCAGCGCCAAGAAGGATGTCGTCGAAGAGGCCCTGCGCCGCCTCGACGAGGGCGGCGCGGATCTGTCGCGTCCCGTGCTGATCGGCGATCGGCACCACGACGTGGAGGGGGCGGCGCACCACGGCGTACCGACGATCTTCGTCACCTGGGGCTATGGCGCTCCTGCCGAGGGGGAGGGCGCGGAGGCCGTCGTCGACACCCCGGCCCAACTGCTGCCGCTGCTCGGGATCGAGCCGGTCGGCTGAGGGCAGCTGCCGACGCCCACCGCTTCAGCGGGCGAGGCGCTCCACGGCCGACTCGAAGATGCCCGGAGCGGCATGCGACACCGGCACGATGAAGCGGCGCGCAGGAGAGGTCGCCAGTCGCACGAGCGCCCCGGTCAGCCGACGGAAGTCGCTGGTCACCCCGCTCCAGGCCCGCTCGTAGCCCGCGATCTGCCCGCTCGAAATGGCGGCGACGGCAGCACGGGCCTGAGCGATGCCGATCCGGATGCCCTCTCCGGTGAGCGCGTCGACATAGCCCGAGGCGTCGCCGACCAGCAGCACGCGGCCCGAGGTGCGGGCGCGCGTGCTCTGACGAAGGGGTCCGGCTCCGCGCACCTCGGTCACCGCTCGGGCCCCTCTCAGCCGGGCGGCGAGCTCCGGGCTCGCGGCCAGGGCATCGTCGAACTTCACGCCCTGCCGCGCGAGCAGCGCGACGCCGATCATGCCGTCTGCGGTGGGCGTCACGTAGATCTCGCCCAGCCGGGTCCAGTGGATCTCGATCAGGTCAGACCAGGGCTCCAGCGCGTAGTGCCTGCGCAGCCCGTACCGCCGCCGGGCGCGCGGGGTCGGCAGGTGGAGCCCGGTCATCCGTGCGACATTCGAGTGCAGCCCGTCTGCCGCGAGCACCCAGTCGCCGGTGATGTCCGCTCCCGAGAGGGTGCGCACCCGCGCGTGATGGGCATCCTGGGTGACGCCGTCCACGCGATCGGTGAGGAATCCCACCGCGAGTTCTTGAGCCCGGGTGAGCAGTGCCTCGTGCAGCGTCGTGCGACGAACCCCGAGTGCGTTGCCCGCCACGAACCGGTGCTGCACGCTGCGCCGCCCGTCCCGGTAGTCGATGCCCCGCAGCGGATAGCCCCGGGGCGTCACTCCCAACCGCGCCAGAGCGGGAACCGCTCCGGGCATCAGGCCCTCGCCGCACGCCTTGTCGATCACGCCGGCGCGGGGTTCGACGACGGTCACGTCGAGCCCGGCCATCCGGGCCTCGATCGCGCAGGCGAGCCCGACAGGGCCGCCGCCCACGACCACGACCTGGGTCTGCGCGGTCACGCGCGCGACTCCGACCGCGACTCCGCTCCGGCCCGGACCGCGGCGGCCAGGGCGCGGTCCTCTGCCGGGATCCGGAACCCCAGCAGCAGCACCGCGTTGAGCACCGTGAAGACGAGCGCCGTGATCCACGCCGTGTGCACCAGCGGCAGGGCGATGCCCTCGACCGCCACCACGAGGTAGTTGGGATGCCGCAACCACGACCAGCGATACGGCCCGCTCGCCAGCAGGGGCAGGCCCGGCACGACGATCACGCGCGTGTTCCACCGCCGCCCGAGGGAGCCGATGATCCAGTAGCGCGCCGCCTGACTGGCCACCGTGAGCGCCAGCATCGGCCATCCGAGCCAGGCGAGGAACGGCCGACCGAGCAGCCAGACCTCGGCGAGCGCGCCGAGGAGCATGCCGACGTGCATGCCGATCATCCACGGCAGTTGCCGCCGGTTCGACTCGACGCCGCCGCGGGCGAAAGCCCAGCGCGCATTCCGCGTCGAGATCACCAGCTCGACGATGCGCTCGACCCCGGTCACCAGCACCAGCGCGGTGAATAGCAGCAGCGAGACGGGCACCGGGGGCATCAGGCCGCCCACCGCAGCAGCACGTACTCGCTCGCGACCCCCGGCCCGAGCGCGAACAGCAGGCCGTGCGTGCCGACCGGCTGCTCGAGCATGTCCGAGAGCACGTGCAGAACGGACGACGACGAGAGGTTGCCCACGGCGTCGAGCGAACTCCAGCTCGCCGCCAGATCGTCGCGCTCCAAGTGCAGGCCGTGCTCGAAAGCCTCGAGCACCCGCGGGCCACCGGGATGCGCGACCCAGGCGCCCACGTCATCCAGGCTCAGGTCGTGCTCGGCGAGCAGGCCGCGCACGTCGTTGTGGATGTTGGCGTCGATCGTGTCGGACACGGCGGCCGTCAGCAGGATGCGGAAACCGCTGCCGCCGATGTCCCAGCCGATCACGCTCTCGCTGTCGGGGTAGAGCGCGCTGCGGGTTCCGACGATCTCGGGCCCGGCGATCCCGAGCTGCTCCGCCCGGCGCTCGCCGGCGACGACCACGGCCGCCGCGCCGTCGCCGAACAGGCCGCTCGCCACGAAGTTCGCCACCGAGTCGTCATCGCGCTGCAGGGTCAGCGAGCACAGCTCGACCGAGACCAGAACGGCGATGTCGTCGGGATGCCCGAGCAGGTAATCGTGCACCCGCGCCAACCCGGCGGCGCCGGCCACGCACCCCAGGCCGAACGACGGCATCCGCTTGACGTCGGGCCGCATCCCCAGGATCGGCACCAGTCGCGCATCGATCGAAGGCGCGGCCATCCCCGTCACCGAGGTGAAGAGCACGTAGTCGACCTGGTCGGCCTCGAGCCCGGCCGTCGCCAGCGCGGCCGTCACGGCGCGTGCCGCGAGCGCCGTCCCCTCGCTGATCCAGAGGTCGTTCGCCTGCTGAAAGGTGCGCAGCTCGCGATACGCCTCGAGCGGCAGAACGGTGTGGCGATGGCCGATGCCGGCTGCGGCATGGAAGCGCGACATGACCGCGCGCTTGCTGCGGTCGTCCGTGATGATGCCCGACAGTTCTGCCGTGATCTCGGACTGCGCGTACACGTGGCTCGGCAGGGCCGGCGCCACAGACAGGATCCGGGACATGTGCGGAACGTACCACCCTTCGTGAGATGAACGACGGCCGGGCGGCGAACGTTCAGCGCTACGGCAGGTGGCGCTCGTCGACCCCGACGTATTGCGACAGCGGACGGATGAGCGCGTTGGACGAGAGCTGCTCCATGATGTGCGCGGTCCACCCGGTGACCCGCGACGCCACGAACAGCGGGGTGAAGGTCAGCGTGTCGAAGCCCAGCAGGTGGTAGGCCGGGCCGCTCGGGTAGTCGAGGTTCGGCTTGATCCCCTTGCGGTCATCCATCGCCGCGGCGAGGGTCTCGTAGAGCGCCAGCATGTCGTCGGCGTGATGCTCGGCGATCAACCTCGTCATCGCCGCCTGCATCGTGGGAACGCGCGAGTCGCCGTTCTTGTAGACGCGATGGCCGAATCCCATGATCTTGCGCTTCTCGAGCAGCGCCTGGTCGAGCCAGGCCTCCGCCCGGTCGGCCGATCCGATCTCGTCGAAGACGTGCATCACGGCCTCGTTGGCGCCGCCGTGCAACGGCCCCTTGAGGGCGCCGATCGCACCCACCACCGCAGAATGCAGATCCGCCAGCGTGCTGGTGATCACCCGGGCCGTGAAGGTCGACGCGTTGAACGAATGCTCGGCGTAGAGCACCATCGAGATGCGGAAGACGTCGGCTGCGACATCGCTGGGCTCGTCGCCGAACGTCATCCAGAGGAAGTTGCGCGAGTAGTCGAGGTCGTCGCGCGGCTCGATGACGCCCTGCCCGCGCCGACGGCGCTGGTCGTACGCGACCATGGCCGGCACCGCGGCGAACAACCGCACCGACTTGGCGAGGTTCGCCTCGGGGCTCGAATCCTCGGCCTGCGGGTCGTTGGCGCCCAGCACGCTGACCGCGGTGCGCACCACGTCCATCGGATGCGAGGTCACCGAGGTCAGGTCGATGGCGGCCTTCACATCCGGGGCGAGGGCGCGCCCGGTCCGCTCGGCCTTCTCGAACTCGGCGAGCTCGGCGTCGGTGGGCAGCTCGCCGTGCCACAGCAGCCAGGCCACCTGCTCGAACGAGCATTTCGCGGCGAGCTCCTGCACCGGGTACCCGCGGTACAGCAGCGAATTGGTGTCGGGATTGACCTTCGAGATCGCGGTCGTGTCGACCACGACGCCGGCGAGGCCCTTCTTGATGTCCGTCATGTCCGTCATGTCCGTCCCGTCTCCGCGTTCATCCCGCTGTCAGTTCCGATTGTTGCCCAGATCGAAGGTGAAGATGTTGTCGTCGAAATCCGAGTATCCGGCGTAGTCGATCAACTCGTACAGCCGCGCCCGGGTCTGCATCTCGCCGACCTTCGAGGTCAGCGAGCCCTCGGCGATGATCGTGTCGAGTCCGCGCTCGGCGGCGCCCATGGCCAGGCGCAGCAACGAGACCGGGAAGATCACGATGTTCACGCCGACGTCGGCGAGCTGCTGCGTCGTGAACAGCTCGCTCTTGCCGAACTCGGTCATATTGGCCAGGATCGGCACGTCGACGGCAGCACGGATCGCGGCGAACTCCTCGAGACTGGCCATCGCCTCGGGGAAGATGGCGTCGGCTCCCGCGTCCACGAGCTTCTTGGCGCGGTCGATCGCCGCGGGAAGGCCCTCGACGCCGCGGATGTCGGTGCGCGCCATGATCAGGAAGTTCGGGTCCCGGCGCCCCGCCACCGCCGCGCGGATCCGCTTGAGCGCGGTGCTCTCGTCGACGACCTCCTTGCCGTCGAGGTGCCCGCAGCGCTTGGGGTTGACCTGATCCTCGATGTGCAGACCGGCCAGGCCGGCGTCTTCGATGAGCTGCACCGTGCGGGCCACGTTCATCGGCTCGCCGAATCCCGTGTCGGCGTCGACCAGCGCCGGCAGGTCGGTGACGCGGGCGATCTGCCCGGCGCGCTGCGACACCTCGGTCAGGGTGGTGAGGCCGATATCGGGCAGCCCGAGGTCCGCCGAGAGCACGGCGCCGCTGACGTACACGCCCTCGAAGCCCTTGCTCTGGATGAGCTGGGCGCTGAGCGGGTTGAACGCCCCCGGCATCCTGAGCAACCGGCCGCTCGCCAGTGCTTCGCGGAAGTTCGCGCGCTTCTCGTGCGCGGGCATCGCCGTCTCAAGCACGACGCACCCGCTGCGAAATCAAGGATGTCGTCGCGGACTTGGTGGAGTTGGAGGTCGGATCCAGCGTTTTCATGGCAGTTTTCCTTGATTTCGCATCGGTCAGAACAGGCCGGCCGGCGGCGTCGGCAGCCCCGGCGCGAACACGGTGAGGCCGTCGAGCTCGGCGGCGGTGAGCTGGGGCAGTCGCTGCGCGACCTCGAGGAAGCGCTCGATCTCGGCGTCGGCGAGAACGCCTGAGGCGAGCGAACGGAACTTCGCGATGTAGTTCTCGCGCGCGAACGGCCGGGCTCCGAGCGGGTGCGCGTCGGCCACGGCGATCTCGTCGACGATCGTCGACCCGTCCGCGAGCGTGATCTCGACGCGGCCGCCGAACGCCTTCTCGGCCGGATCGTTCGAGTGGTAGCGCCGGGTCCACTCCGGGTCTTCGACCGTCGTGATCTTGTGCCACAGCTCGACCGTGTCCGGCCGGCCCGCGCGCTCGGGCGAGTACGACGTCTCGTGGTTCCAGGTGCCGTCCTGCAGCGCCACCGCGAAGATGTAGGGCACCGAGTGGTCGAGCGTCTCGCGGCTGGCCGTCGGGTCGTATTTCTGCGGGTCGCCGGACCCCGACCCGATCACGTAGTGGGTGTGGTGGCTGGTCGCCAGCACGATCCTGTCGACGTTCGCCGGATCCTTCAGCTCAGGATGCTGCGAGCCCAGCTTGCGCGCCAGGTCGATCCAGGCCTGCGCCTGGTACTCGGCCGAGTGCTCCTTCGTGTAGGTGTCGAGGATCGCCCGCTTGGCCTCGCCGGCCTCGGGCAGCGGCACGTCGTAGCGGCCCTCCGGCCCGTCGAGCAGCCAGGCGATGACCCCGTCTTCGCCCTCCCAGATCGGACTCGGGCTGGTCTGGCCGCGCATCGCCCGGTCGACCGCCTCGATCGCCATCTTGCCGGCGAACGCCGGCGCATACGCCTTCCAGGTCGAGATCTCGCCCTTGCGCGACTGCCGCGTGGCCGTCGTGGTGTGCAGCGCCTGCCCGATCGCCTGGTAGATCGTCTCGACCGGCAGGCCGAGCAGGGTGCCGATCCCGGCCGCCGCGCTCGGCCCGAGGTGGGCGACGTGGTCGATCTTGTGCGCGTGCAGGCTGATCGCCTTGACGAGATCGACCTGGATCTCGTAGCCGGTGGCGATGCCGCGCAGCAGGGCGGCGCCATCCATCCCCCGGTGCTGAGCCACCGCGAGGATCGGCGGAATGTTGTCGCCCGGGTGCGAGTACTCGGCGGCGAGGAAGGTGTCGTGAAAGTCGAGTTCGCGCACGGCGACCCCGTTCGCGAACGCCGCCCACTCCGGGCTGGCGTGCACCTGTGAGCCGAAGACGGTGCCTCCCGGAGAGAAGGGATGCGCCTCGGCCTGCCCTCGGGCGGCGACCACGGGCGCGCGGCTCAGGGATGCGGTCGCCACGGCCGCATTGTCGATCACCCGGTTGATGATCATCTCGCTCACCTCGGGAGCGACCTCGACCGGATCCGCGGCCACCTCGGCGATCTTCCAGGCGAGCTGCTGCTCTCGTGGCAGGTTCTCGTCGCTGCGGTACGTCCGCACGGGATGGTTCTTCATGTCAGGCGCCTTCCTGGGTCGGCCGGTCGGGGCCGGGGGTGGTCTCATCGGCCGCGCGCTGCCGCAGGGTCGCCGTGATGGTGGTGAGCGAGCCGCGCAGGTGCACGGCGGTCGCGGATGCCGCGAGCTCGGCATCCCCGTCGCGCACCGCCTCGCAGATCAACCGGTGCTCGGCGGCGGTCTGCACCAGGCGCTGCGGGTTGTCGCGCGCGAGGCGCCGGGCGCGCACCAGATGCACGCGCACGCTCTCGAGCGCCGACCGCATCGCCGGGTTGGCGACCGCGTCGTCCAGTGCGGCATCGAATCGCGCGACCAGGGCGTAGTACGCCTCCGTTGCGCCGGATTCGAGCGTCTCGCCGGCGTGGGCGAAGCTGTCGGCGAGCTCGGCGAAGACGGCAGGATCACGCCGCCGCGCTGCCAGTCTCACCGCCTGCAGCTCGAGGGCCTCACGCACCTCGAACTGCTGCGCGATGCTCTCGACCGACACGTCGGGAACGACGCCGGTGCGGCCCCGGCTGGTGTCGACGAGCCCTTCGAGCGCCAGCCGCGCCAGGGCGGCACGAAGGGGCGTGCGCGAGACGCCGAGCCGCAGCGCCAGCTCGGTCTCGCTCAGGGCGGTGCCGGGGGCGATCCGCCAGTTCAGGATGTCATCGCGCAGCGACTCATAGGCGAGGTCACTGGCGCGCATAACCGCAGACTACGCCGGTTCTCGGAGTTCTGTATACAGAAGAGGGCAATTTGAGCGCAATATTCGCCCTCGGGTGTCGTTCTGTATTCAGCAGTCGCAATCGATCCCGTTCCGCGGGCTGGTCAACCCATCCACCTCGCGCACGACCTCGCCGCGATCGTCGACGACCCCGACCCCCTCCCGGGCCCAGTATTCGAAGCCGCCGATCATCTCGCGCACCTCGTACCCGAGTCGACTGAGCTGGAGCGCCGCCTTCGTCGCGCCGTTGCATCCCGGCCCCCAGCACGAGACGACGGCCGGCACGCCCTGCGGGATCTCGGATGCTGCGCGCTCGACGATCTCGGCGGTGGGCAGATGGATCGCGCCGACCGCTCGGCCCTGGTGCCAGGCCGCGTGGCCGCGGGTGTCGATGAAGGTGAGCCGCTCGCCCGGGAGCCCTCGGCCACTGGCCGGTGCGGCGGTCAGGCGCCGCCCAGAACCTGCCATTCCGGGCGATACCCTCGGGACGGTGAGCGAGCAACCGGCCGGACCGGAGAAGAAGCGCCGTTTCGTCGACGTCAGCCCCTTGCGCGAATCCCCGCCCTTCGCCCGGCTCTGGTACGGGGCCGGCATCTCGGGGATCGGCGCGCAGTTGACCATCGTTGCCGTCGGACTGCAGATCTACGACATCACGGGGTCGACCTTCGCGGTCGCCCTGGTGGGCGGCATCTCACTGGTTCCGATGATCATCGCCGGCCTGTGGGGCGGGGTCCTGGCCGACGCGTTCGACCGGCGCCGGGTGCTCATCATCAGCGCCCTCACGGGGTGGCTCACCACGCTCGGGCTGATCGCCCTGGCCTGGGTGGAGCTCGCCTCGCACCAGCAGGTGGCGATCTGGCCGTTCTACGCGCTCACGACCATCAACTCGGTGGCCGCGACGATCACCATGGCGACCCGGAGCTCGGTCTATCCGCGGATCCTGCCGCAGGGCCTGATCGCGCCGGCGAGCGCGCTCAACGGCATCGCGTTCGGCCTGCAACTCACCCTGGGCCCCGCACTCGCCGGGGTGCTGGTCGCCACCACCGGCTACACCTGGACGTACACCGTCGATGCCGTGCTGTTCGCGGCCGGGTTCCTCGGCATCCTCTCCCTGCCCAGACTGCCTCCCCTCGAGGAGACCAGCGGCGCGGGATGGCGTTCGCTGACAGACGGCGCCGCCTTCCTGGTGCGGGCGCCCAACATCCGCGCGGGCTTCCTGATCGACCTGCTCGCCATGGGACTTGGACGCCCGTTCGTCATCCTGCCGGCCGTCGGCGCCCTGGTCATCGGCGGGGGGCCGGTCACCGTCGGGATCCTGACGGCGGCGGCGGCGATCGGCACCTTCCTCACCAGCCTGTTCAGCGGACCCGTCGGGCACGTCCGCCGCTACGGCGTCGCGATCGGCGGCTCGGTCATGATCTACGGCGGGTTCGTCCTGCTGTTCGGCGTGATCATCGGCGCCATGCAGACCGGATGGTTCGGCACCGTCGGCCCCGGTATCGCCCAGGCCAACCCGGTCGCACTGGTGCTGGCGGCGATTGCCCTGGCCGGCACCGGCGCCTCGGACGAGGTGAGCGCGATCTTCCGCACCACCATGATGCTCACCGCGGCCCCCGACGGGATGCGCGGCCGCTTGCAGGGGATCTTCACCGTCGTCGTGACCGGTGGGCCGCGCATCGGCGACCTCTACATGGGAACGCTCGCGACCCTGGTCGCGCTCTGGTTCCCACCCGTGCTCGGCGGGCTCCTGATCGTGGCCGCGGTCGGGGTGATCCTGCGCGTGCAGGGCGGGTTCCGCCGCTACGACGCGCGGCATCCCTCACCATGACGGATCCCCGCCACGTCACGGGCGGCTCCCAGCGCCGGAGTGCCGCCCGACTCTAGGCTGACCAGGTGCCTGATGACGCGCCTGCCACCGTGCCGGATCGCTCGACACGGCGAATGCCCGGCTGGCTGCTCCCTGCCGCCGCCGGCCTCGCGTCGGTGATCCTCGGGCTCGGTCTCGCCGAACTGACCGCGGCATTCGTGGCTCCGCAGGCCAGCCCGGTGCTCGTCGTGGGGTCCCAGCTGATCGACTGGGCGCCCGCCTGGGCGAAGCAGACCGCGATCGCCCTCTTCGGCACGGGGGACAAGGCGGCCTTGCTGACCGGCATCGCGCTCGTCCTCGTGATCGTCGCGGGCGCGGCCGGAGCCCTCGAACAGTGGAAGCCTCCCGTCGGGCGCATCATCATCGGAGCCGCGGGCGTGTTCGGCGTGGGCGCCGCGATCGCCCGGTCGGGCTCGTCTCCCGCCGACATCATCCCGGCGGTGGTCGCCACGGTCGTTGCGCTGATCGCGCTCGGGTACCTGCTGCGCAAGCTCGAGGAGCGCCCCCGGCCGCGGCCCGTCAATCCGGCGAGCCTGCGCGCGAACGGGTCGGTGAGCGCACCCAACTCGTCGACCGCTGAGGCCGCAGCCGCTCAACGCGAGGCCGCCGAGCGGGTCAGCAGACGGCGATTCCTCGGGCTCTCGGCCGGCGCGCTCGTCGTCGGCGCTCTCGCCCTGGTCGGCGGCTACGCACTCGAGGCGGGCGCTCGCGCCGCCGCTGCCGCACGCAACGCCCTGAAGCTTCCTGCCCCCGCCACGGCAGCGGGCCCCGTCCCCACGGGAGCCGAATTCGACATCCCGGGCCTTGCCCAGGTGGTCTCGTCGAACGTCGATTTCTACCGGATCGACACCGCGCTGCAGGTGCCGCAGCTCGACCCGGCCCAGTGGGAGCTGAAGATCACCGGCATGGTCGAGAAGCCGTTGACCATCGGCTTCGCCGAACTGCTGGCCCTTCCGCTCGAAGAGAGCTACACGACCCTGATGTGCGTGTCGAACGAGGTCGGCGGCTCGCTGATCGGCACCGCGAAGTGGCTCGGCTATCCGATCCGCCACCTGCTGGCACGGGCCCGTCCGACCGCGTCGGCCGACATGGTCCTCTCGCACAGCTCGGACGGCTTCACCGCCAGCACCCCGCTCTCGGTGCTGCAAGAAGACGACCGCAACGCGATCCTCGCAGTCGGCATGAACGGCGACCCCCTCCCGCCCGAGCACGGCTACCCGGTGCGGATGGTGGTGCCCGGCCTCTACGGGTATGTGTCGGCGACCAAATGGGTTGTCGAACTCGAGGTGACCCGCTTCGCCGACCGCTCGGCGTACTGGACCGAGCGCGGCTGGAGCTCGCACGGCCCGGTCAAGCTCGAATCGCGCATCGACGTGCCGCGGGCCGGTGCCGGGGTGAAGGCCGGCCGCATCGTCGTCGCCGGGGTCGCCTGGCATCAGCACACCGGCATCCAGAAGGTCGAAGTGCGAGTGGATGGCGGCGACTGGAACGAGGCCGAACTCGCGACCGCGATCTCGGCAGACACCTGGGTGCAATGGCGCTGGAACTGGGACGCCCCGGCCGGTCAGCACCACCTCGAGGTACGCGCCACCGATGCCCGCGGTTCCGTCCAGACGGCGGAGATCGCCGACACGGTGCCCGACGGAGCAACCGGATTTCACCGGGTGTCGGTGAACGTCGGCTGAGCCGACCAGCGGGGTCGCGGACCTCCGCTCAGAGCGCCGCTCAGTTCTGGGCGCCCGTCACGGCGAGCGCGCCGCCCAGGCCGATCATCACGACGCCTCCGAACACACCCAGTTGCGAGATCCGCTTCGGCGACCGGGCGAACCACTGACGAGCGGCGCCCGCCGTCACCACCCAGACGCTGTCCATCAGCAGGGCGAGCACCACGAAGGCCAGCCCGAGCTCAGCGAGTTGGACCGGGATCGCGCCCGCGCCCGCGTCGATGAACTGCGGCAGGATCGCGACGAAGAAGATGATCGATTTCGGGTTGGTGACCCCGACCACGAACCCTTCGCCGAGCAGCCGGAGCGTCGAGCGCGGTGCCGCAGCCTCGACCGGCTCCGAGACGTCGCGCCGATGGCGGATCGCCTGGATGCCGAGGAACACCAGATAGGCAGCCCCTGCGAACTTGACCACCGTCAGCACCACGATCGACTGAGCCACGATCGCGCCGATCCCGAGCGCCACGAGGCTGGTCTGCACCAGCATCCCGCTCTCGTTGCCGACCACGCTGAGCAGTCCGGCCCGCCGGCCGAGTGCCAGGGTCCTGCCGATCACGAACAGCACGCTCGGCCCGGGCAGCGCGATGAGGAGGGCCGCGGCGATCAGGAAGGTCACCCAGTGCGACAGCGGAATCATGCGCCGATGCTAGTGCTCGGGCTCCTGCCGCCGAGGACGACCATGCCCGGACGCCGCGACCAGCCTGCCGTCGTGCAGCTCGAGCCCGCGATCCGCGAAGGCGCTCAGCTGCGGATCGTGCGTGCTGACGATCGCCGCTGCTCCCTGCTGATGCACGAGTTCGCCGATCAGCTGCATCATCGCGATCGCGGTCCTGCTGTCGAGCTGGCCGGTCGGCTCATCGGCGATGAGCACATCCGGACGATTGGCCAGGGCCCGCGCGATGCCGACGCGTTGCTGCTGACCGCCCGAGAGTTCGTCGGGGCGCTGGTTGGCGTGCCCAGCGAGCCCGACCAGTTCCAGCAACTCGCGTACCCGCTCGGCCCGGGCATCGGGCTCGGTGCCGACTATCCGCAAGGGAACCTCGATGTTCTCGGCGGCGGTCAGCATCGGCAGCAGGGCGAACGACTGGAAGACGAAGCCGAGCCGAGTGCTGCGCAGGGCTGCCAGGGCATCGTCGGTGGCGGTCGACAGTTCGACGTCGGCGATCCTGACCTGTCCCGAGGTCGGCCGGTCCAACCCGCCGACCAGGTTGAGCAGCGTGGTCTTTCCCGACCCGGAGGGTCCACGCAGCAGCAGGAGCTCGCCCGGCTCGACGTCGAGGTCCACGTCGACGACGGCGTGCACCTCGGCGCCCGCCCGTCCGTAGTCGCGATTCAGGCCGCGCGCGCTGAGAATCGGCGGCGTCATGGGTGCTCCCCGGCTGGTTCGTCGTCGGCAGAGTCGTGGTCGGGTTCCGCGGCGTCGGAATCCGCGGCGACCTCGGGGCGGACCGGCGACACGGTCACGTGATCCTCCTCGAGGCCCAGGCGGACCCGGTCGCGCATGGCGAGCTGAGTGATGTAGTCCTGCGGCAGCTGCAGCCGCCCGACCCGGTCGAGCACCGCGAACTCCTCGGCGACCTCATGCTCGCGACCGGTGTGGTCGGTGCTCGTCCGGCGCAACACCTCGGTCGAGGTGCGGCCGTCACGGATCTGCATGGTCCTGCGCACGTGATCCGACACCCCGGCGTCATGGGTGACGATCAGGACCGTCGTGCCCAGCGTCTCGTTGATACCACGGAACGCATCGAGCACCATCCGGGAGTTGGCCTCATCGAGCTCGCCGGTCGGCTCGTCGGCGAGCAGCACGTCGGGGGAGTTGGCGAGGGCGACGGCCACCGCGACCCGCTGCTGCTGTCCCCCGGACAATTGCCCGGGCACCCGATCTCGCAGCTCTGCGACGTTCAACAGCTCGAGCAGTTCGGTGATGCGGGCGACCCGCTTGGCGCGCGGATAACCCGCCATCACCAGGGGCAGCAGCACGTTCTCGGCGGCAGTCAGATAAGGAAGCAGGTTGCGCGTCGTCTGCTGCCAGATGAAGCCGACGGTGTTCCTGCGGTAGCTGAGGCGCTCGCGACGGCCCATCGCGAGCAGATCGTGACCCGCGACGCGAGCGCGCCCTGCCGACGGGATGTCGAGACCCGAGAGGATCGTCAGAAGCGTCGACTTCCCCGATCCGGACGCGCCGATGACGGCGGTAAGCTCTCCGGTCTCGACGGTAAGGTCGAGGCCCTGCAGGGCCTGCACTTCGACCCCGGTCGACGAGAAGATCCTCACCAGCTCGTGGCATTCGATGATGGCGGTCATCAGGCTCCCATCTTGAGGGTGGATGAGGGATTCACGTGATCTCCGACGGCGACGGCGATCGCACCCGAGACCACGACTACCAGGCAGAACGCGCAGAGTACGAGCCCGAGCAGAGTGGGATCGAACACCGGCATCGGTCGGTGGCTCCCACCCGTGAAGGGGCGCAGATCGACGGCGGAGGTGACCACGAAGGGAAGGAGGCAGCCGAGCACGGCGCCCGCCGCGATCGCAACGGCGGCGACCGGGACGAGTTCCCACGCGATGAGTGCTCGGAGCCGCCGGCGTGGCATCCCCAGCGTGCGCAGGATGCCCGCCGTCCTGCCGCGGGCTGCGGCAGCCGCCGCGGTGGCCAGCACCAGGGCGAGCATGCACAGCAGAGTCGAGAGGATGGCCGACGCGATGAGCCCGATCCGCACACCCGCGATCACCGGCTCGTTGTCGAGGTCGGAGACCACCTGAGGCACTGTCCTCACCGTGATGGGAGAGACGAAGGGATCGGCGTCCTGGGTGACCCCGACCGCCTTCTGCAGGGGTGCGAGCAGCTGACCGAGCTTGGCGGGATCCGCCTCGATGAGCAGGGTGGCCGGCACGAACGAGCTGGTGAACTTCGAGGTGAATGCCTCGTCGACCATCATCCACTGGCTGTCGGGACCGAGGCCGGATGCCGCGGGCAGGCTCCCGACCACGCGCACCTCGACGTCTTGGACCGTCGCCGTCCGCTGCGATCCCATCGACGCGAGCAGGTCGGACGACACGATGACCGGCACTCGATCCCCGACGAGTCGGGTCAACCCGTGGGGCAGGCTCCGCATGGTCGCGAGCTTGTCGGTCTGGGCGAGCAGCACCGACACGGAGTTGAAAGGGCTGTGGGTCGCGGTCAGCGACGACAGGTAGTCGATCGCCGCGACCGTGCGGACCCCGTCGAGGCGCTCAACGGCGCGGACCTGTTCGGCACTGAGGGCAGGGGCGTCCACGCGCGCGTCCGTTCCCACCGACTCCTGCGCCGCTCGTGCGACGCTCGACTCGAAGGTGGTCAGGAGCACCGTCGAGAAGAGCGCGACCGAGATGCCGACCACCAGGGCGAGCACGCCGGCGAGTCCGACGGTAGGCGATCGCGCGGCGCGCACCGCCCCGATGAAGGCCGTCAGCCCGCGTCCGCGTACCGCCGCGCGGAGGGCAAGACGCATCGGCAGCCGGTAGACGCGCAGCACGACGATACCCACCGAGACCGCCAGCAGCAGAGGGGCCACCGACAGCAGGGGATCGAGTCCGACCCGGGTCGTCGCCTGAGCCAGGCCCCGCCGGGCCAACAGGAAAACCGAGAGCCCGGCGAGCACGATCACGGCAAGCTCTGCAATACCGCGCAACTGAATGACTGTCGCGGCGATGGGGCCCGGCCGTTCGCGGGTCGTCGCCAGCGCGGCGAACAGCATCGGCGGGAGCACGGCGACGAAGGCCGGCCAGAGGAACCCGGCGGGGTCGGCGCGGGCAGGGATCAGGATGGCCGCGGCCACGGTCACGACGACCGCGGCGGGGACGGAGAGCAGGGCTCCCTCGAGCGCCAGTTCTCCGCGCAGCTGCCACGCGCTTCCCCCGCGCGCCGCCGCGAGGATCAACTCGGTGCGCCGGGCGCGCGCCACCACCTGAACACCGAGCACGAGCACCGCGATCACCAGACCAAGAGGGGCGGCCGCCAGGAGCGCCAGGAGCCCGCCGAGCAGTTGACTTCTCTGCTGCGCGGTCTCGACGGCCTCTTGCGATCTGGTCGACAGCGGCAAGGGCGAGAAGCTGTTCTGCATCGAGGCGCCGGTGGTGACGGCCTTGGCCAGTTGCTGGTCGAGCAGTGCCGCGTCGGCTCCGTCGACTCCGGTCGCGCTGATCGGGTACCACACCGAGAGCCGGGCCGCGGCGAAAGTCGTGGAGAGGCGCCCCACGGTGAGGGGCGCGACGAATGCGGCGACCGAGGGGTAGGCGACTCCGTACTGGGCGAGCGCCGTGGTCACGGGCACCAGCGAGCCGTTCTGCCTCCAGTAGTCGCTCGATGGGTCCCGGGGCGCGAACAGTGCGCTGATCCGGTACAGGCGTTCCGGCACGCCGTCGAAGACGTCGGCGCCGACCAGATCGCCCACAGCGAGGTGCAACTGGCCGGCTGCCGTGGTCGAGACCGCGACATCCACCGGGATGGTGCGGGTGTCATCGGCTGACTGAGTGTCTCGGGCCGACCAGGGGCTGGGAGCAGCGCCCTGCACAATCCGCATGCGCGAGAGATAGCTCGGGTCGGCTGTCAGCTGCAGGCCGAGGAACGGCCGGCTCCCCTGCTGAGGCACGCCCTGGATCGGCGCCGTCTGCACGATCCAGCCCGGGGGGCCGACCAAGCGTCTCAGCGGTTGCGGCAGGTTCTGACGCGTCATCTCGAAGTTGCTCTCGATCCCGTCGTACAGCTGGCTCAGATTCGGCGGCGGGTTGGGCGACCAGTACTCGGGAAAGTTGCCCGTCCCCTGAAGAGACCGGCCGAGCGGCCCGATGGCCTGCAACTGCGAGGTCAGTTCGGCGGTCGCCTGGTGCTCCGCCAGGCGTGGAACCGCTGCCGCCATCGCCAGGGTCACAAGCGTGATGACGCCCACGAGGATGGATGCCGCGGGCGCCACGCGCATCCGTCGCGACACCAGCCGCCCGGCACCCCATCGCTCAGCCACTCAGCGCCCCGCCCCCGAGGTGGAGTCGCCGTGGGCGCTCGGCGAGCGCCCGGCCTGCACGCGAACCGTACGGATCACGATCGAGAGAAGCACGACGACGGTCGCCGCGAGGCCCGCGAGAGCGCCGAGAAGGCCCGGAACATCGACGCTCAGCACGGTGCGGAGCTGGTCGATGGCGTGGGGAATGGCGGTGCGGGCCAGGGCCGGCACGAGCAGGGCGCAGACCGCGACGCCGTCGATCATCCCGACCAGGATGCCGATGCCCAGCAGCACCGACCACTCGAGCGCGCGTTGCCTGGTCTGACGCCGCGGCGGCACCCCGAGGGCCCGAAGCACGAGCACCTCCGCCTCGCGCGAACGCAGTTCAGCCACCAGGCCCGACGCGATGGCGAGCAGCGCAAGCAACGCGGTGGCGACGCCGGCGATCCACACGACGACACGGGCCGACTCGAGCACCTGCTCGTCGGCTGTCGCCGCGGCGACCACGACGCCCGCCTCCGGGTGCGCCTTCTGCTCGGCGGCGGCAACGCTCGCGGGAGACGTCGTCGCGATCCACCACTCGCCACTCGAGATCGGCAGCAGTCCCTCGCGCGACGCGGCATCCTGCAGGTCCGCCAGATCGGCCAGGATGCCCTCGCCCGATTGGATCCCCGGAATCACCGGCGCAATGCCGACCACCCGCACCGGCACACTCCCGCCCCTCGTCACCAGTTGCATGGGCGCCTCCGAGCCCACCGAGAGCCCGGACGACTCGGCCAGGGTCCGCGAGATCACCACGGGCAGCGGTCCTGATCCCGGTTGCACCGACTGGACGAGCAGGTACCCGGCCGGCGTGGCACCGACCGTGCTCAGCCCGGCACGGCCGCTCAGTGCGCCCGCTGCCGCCTTGATGGAAGGGTCGGCGCTGCTGACCGGCGCCCATGACGCGTCGAGCGGGATCGTCGCAGACGAGCCGCCGGTCGCGCGCAGGTCAAGGGGCAGCTTCGCGCCCGCTGGCAGGTCGGGCAGCAGCAGGTTGAACCCGTGCACCGTCCAGGGCGCTGCCCCGGCCGGGAGCGCGCCGATCAAGCCGTCCCCGCCGGGAAGCAGGTTCACGTCGGTCTCGGAACCGACCGCATCCACCGCGATCAGGGAGCCGCCGGTGGGCCAGTCCGCCTGAGGTGCCCCCGGGAAGCTCAGCACGACTCCGGTCGCAGCTGCCGGGATCTGCGGACGATCGCCGTGCATGGTCACCCGTCGGGCGAGCGTAGTGGGGTCGACCGCATTGCCCACGCGCGTGACGGTTGCGGCGATCCGGCTGTACGGGATGCCGATCACCGAGACGAGGTCCTGACCGATCTCGGCGTCCTCGCGCGCCACCGGCGCCGCGCTGGTCTGACCGGGAACGGCTCGCGTGATCGACGCAGGAAGCGGCGGTGACGAGGTCACCCGCACCGACGTCCCGACTTGCACCTGGCGCGTGTCCCGAGCCGACACGCTCCAGGTGCCGGAATAGCAGACGCCGAGCAGCAGGCCGCTGACGGCGAAGGCGAGAACCAGGATCGGCGTCAGCGCAGAGCGTGAGCGCCGAGCCAGCTGGAGCAGAGCGAGCGCGTCCAGGTCTCGTGCGCGCCGCGCCCAGCGCTCCAGCCCGCGCGCGACCGGCGGGAACGCCGCGATCCCCAGGAGTCCGATCGCCGCGATGGCCAGGGCCGGAGCCGACACCGCGAGGGGATCGACCGCGATGCCGCCGCGCGCGACCGGAGCGAGCGGGGATCCGTAGAGCAGGAACTGAGAGACAGACACCACCGCAAGCAGCAGGATCAGCAGCAGCGGGCCGACCGTGAGCGTCGACGTGAGGCGGGCTCCCCCGCGGAGCAGCGGCCGGCCACTCCGCCCGCGCGATCCGAGCAGACGATCACGCGTCGAGCGCGCCGCGGTCACCGCCAGCAGCATGACCGGCACGATCACGGCCGCACCCGCACCCGCCCAGCCGAGCGCCGGTACATCCGCGCTCCCGTCGCGGGTCAACAGCCAGAGGGCGAGGGCGGCTCCGCCCACCGCGGCTGGGACGGCCGTGACCACCCCCTCGACGACGCTCTCCACCACGAAGCGCCTCGTGCTGGTGCCGCGTGCGCGCAGCAGGGTCGTCTCACCGGAACGCAGCTGGCCGAGCATCCCGGCGAGTTCGATCAGTGTCATGAGCCCGAGCAGCGCCACGACGATCAGCGGCGCGACCGACACGGCGCCGGCGGCCTGAAGATCCGTCTCGATCGGTTCAATGCCGAGCTGGAGCAGGCCCTCGGTCTGCACGTCGGCACCCGGGTCGTCCTTCTGCACCGCCTTCGAGACGGCAGCCGGCGCGTGCCGCAGAGCATCCAGCTGGTCGACCTGAATGCGATCGGCAACCGGACGGATCGTCCACCGCGCCAGCGCTTGCTGCTGGCTCTGCTTCCACAGTGAGGGATCGATCACGATCCAGCCGCGCGTGCTGTCCAGATCGACGCCCGAGAGGGCGACCTGGTCTTCCAGCCATCGCGGGTCCGCAGCGCTCGAGACCTTCCAGAGCGCCGTGATCGTGATCGCCCTCCCGCCGGGCAGCGAGAGCACGTCTCCGACGTTCACCTCGAGGGATGCCGCGGCATCCGCCTGCATCGACGCCTCGCCGGCAGTCCGCGGCCAGCTGCCCTCGATCAGTCGGGCGTGCGAGACCAGGTCCGGGATCGATGCCGCCGAGGATCGCACCGGCCCTCCGGCCTGGCGGGCGAAGGCGACGGCGTTGGCAGACACCACGTCGCGCGAGACGGACATCGGCACCGGCCGACCGCCGACCTGCACCGCCGCGCGGATGTCCGATCGCACCGCGGCATCCTGCGCCGCTGCATCGGCGGCCACCGGCATGATCACGCGGAAGCCCCCCTCGATGCCTTCGAGGCTGGACACCCCGGCTCTGGCTCCCGCCGCCGAGGTCGCACCGATGTACCCCGAGAGCCCGACGCTCAATCCGGCAAGAAGAGCGACGACGCCGAACAGGGCCACGAAGACGGCAGCGCGGCGCCGCATCCGCTTCCCTGCCAGCATCCGAAGGAACCCTCCGACTCGGACCGGCCGCGCCGATCATCCCGAGCGGCTAGACTAAAGGATCCGTCGACTTCCGTTCGACAGGCCTACCCGCCGAACTGCTGGCACCACCAGTTGCCGGCGGCGACGTGTCCGATCCCCATCTGGGTGAAGGTCGCCCTGAGGATGTTGGCCCGGTGGCCCGGCGAGGCCATCCAGGCGTTGAACACCGCCACCGGCGAGCCGTAGCCCTCCGCGATGTTCTCGCCCCACGTGCTCCAGCCGCCGGGGTACGCGCTGTGGGTCATCTGCCCCGACGACGCCATCCGGTCGGCGCACGCCTGGGCGGTCGTGTTGAGCGAGCCGTTCGCACTGAGCGGATGGAGGCCGTAATAGGAGCGGATCTGGTTGACGCAGGTCAGCACGTCGCTCGCGCATACCGGGGCGCCCGGCCCCGCGCTGAAGCCACCACCGCCCGATGAGTGATGAGCGGCGCGAGCAGCGGCCTGTGCTGCCGCCGCAGCAGCCGCAGCCGCCACCGCGGCGTCGTGGGAGGCCTGCGCCGCCTTGACGGTGCTGATCGTCGACAGGATGAGGCCGCGCGGATCGTCGTGGCGGGCCAGGGCGGACGACAACGCGGCAAGAGCCGAGGTGGCCGCCGCCCGCGATGCGGCGCTCGCGGATCCCGCCGCCGCCAACTTCGCCGCGCCGACCGTCTTCACCGACTCGGCCACGGCGGGCACCGTCGCCAGTGCTGCCGCCACCGCGGCATCGAGATCCGCGGATCGGTCGTTGAGAGCCGTCAGAGGAGCCGATCGGGCGAAGACCGGCTTGTCGGTCTCGTCCTTCAGCACGACCACTGCCGCGGTGAGCGCGCTGAGGGGACGCGCATCTGCGATCCCCGTGGCGGTGGTCCCCATCGCCGTCAGCGCGGTCTCGAGCTGGACGGCCGAGTCCTCGGCAAGGGCGAGGTTCGTGCGCACCGCGGCGAGGTGCGCGGCGGCCTGGTGCCGGGCAATGGCATCCTGCCGAGCCGTGTGATCCGAGTAGGCATAGGCACCCCCCGCGCTGGTGGCCAGCACGACGACGACGGCGACCGCGACCACGGCCTTGACCCGACGCGTGAGGAAGCAGCGCACGGCCGAACGCTCCGACTGGATCGCCGAATCGCTCAGGTCTTCCAGGGCGTCGCCCCCCGGCCGTTCGAGACGATCCTCGCCGATGAGCGGTTCGAGGAAAAGCCCCCCAACGGCTCTAGCCCGCAGCGACGAGATGCCCTGTGTGCGCGAGGCGGGACTTGAACCCGCACGCCCTTGCGAGCACTGGCACCTGAAGCCAGCGTGTCTGCCATTTCACCACTCGCGCGCATGACCGACTGAGCGGTCAACTCAGCGAGACTATCACCTTGAATGCAGCCGCGAGCGCTCGAGCTCGGACCCCGCTCCGAGCTTCGCCGACTAGCATCGACTTGTCCTCCCCGCGCCGGCTGAGCGCGGGTGTCCGTTTCGAGAGGTGGTCCCTGTGGGGATTCTCGACAACTTCGAGAAGGGCCTGGAGCGCGTCGTCAACGGCGCGTTCGCCAAGACCTTCAAGAGTGGTCTGCAGCCCCTCGAGGTGACGGCGGCCCTGCGCCGCGAGCTCGACACCAAGGCTGCCGTGGTCTCGCGTGACCGCATCCTGGTGCCCAACGACTTCGTGGTGCGACTCGCCCCCGGCGACTACCAGCGCATGACCGACCTCGGCCCGGCGCTGATCGACGAGTTCACCCAGCTGGTGCAGCGGCATGCTGCCGCCCAGCACTACGCGTTCGCCGGCGGGATCTCGATCCGTCTTCAGCAAGATGCGTCGCTGTCCGAGGGCCTGGTGCGCATCGACTCGGTCAACGTCAAGGGCGAGGTCGCCTGGACGCCGGTGCTCGACATCGGCGGCACGCGCTACCCGATCACCCAGGCTCGAACGGTCATCGGCCGCGGCTCGGATGCCGACATCACGATCGACGACACGGGCACCTCGCGGCAGCACATCGAGATCCTGTGGGACGGCACGCGCGGCCAGGTCAACGATCTCGGGTCGACCAACGGGTCGACGCTCAACGGCGTCCCGGTCACGAAGGCTCCGCTGCCGCCGGACTCGATCATCGAGATCGGGCGCACCCGCATCGTGTTCCGGGTGCTGGCACAGGCGGCATCCATCGATCAGTATGCGGATCTGCGCCATGAACCCGGGCGGGGCCGCGCATGAGCGAGCTGACGCTGCTGGTGCTGCGGCTGGGGTTTCTGCTGCTCCTGTGGTTCTTCGTGTTCGTGATCGTCTACGCGCTGCGGTCCGATCTGTTCGGTCAGCGCGCCCGGCGGATGCCCGCGGCCGCGCCTGCGGTGGCCGCGACGTTCCCCACCGCCCCGACCGGGTCCCTCGGCCGCGCCAAGGCCCCCGCACCGGCCACCGAGCCGGTGGGCCTCGAGGGCGCCCGCCCCGCGCCGCCGCACGCCGACGCCACCACCCCGCGTCGGCTGGTCATCACGTCGGGACCTCGCGAGGGCCTCGAGATCGACCTGCCCGCCGAGCAGCTGACGATCGGCAGGTCGAGTGAATCGGGGCTCGTGATCCGCGACGACTACACCTCGACCCATCACGCGCGCCTCATGCTCTGGAACGACCAGTGGGTGATCCAAGACCTAGACTCGACCAATGGCACGTTCCTGGCGGGGTCGCGCGTGATGCTTCCGACGCCGGTGCCGCCCGGTACGCCGGTGACCATCGGCACGACCAGCTTCGAGCTCCGGCGGTAATCGGGTGGCCCCCACTCCCACGAGCGCGGCGGTCTCGCACGTCGGCAAGATCCGTGCGAACAACCAGGACTCCGGCTACGCCGGCACGCACCTGTTCCTGGTCGCGGATGGGATGGGCGGGCACGCCGGCGGCGATGTCGCGTCGGCGATCGCGGCCAAGCGCGTGGCGGAGGCCGATGCCGAATACCCCTCGGCCCGCGACGCGGAGTTCGCGCTCCAACAGGCCCTGATCGCCGCGAACTCGCTGCTCGCCGAGACGGTCTTCGAGCACAGCGAGCTCACCGGCATGGGAACAACGGTGAGCGGGATCCTGCGCGTCGGAGACCAGGTGGCGCTCGCCCACATCGGCGACTCGCGCATCTACCGGTTCCGCGACGGCGAGCTGACCCAGATCACCGCCGATCACACCTTCGTACAGCGGCTGGTCGACTCGGGGCGCATCACGCCCGAGGAGGCGGCCGTGCATCCCCGGCGCTCCGTGCTCATGCGGGTGCTCGGCGACGTCGATGCCGCGCCCGAGATCGACACCGGGATCTTCGATACCCATCCCGGCGACCGATGGATGCTGTGTTCCGACGGACTGTCGAGTTACGTCACCGACGACAAGATGGCCGCGATCCTCGCGACCGTCCGGACCGCCCAGGGCGCCGCCGACCGTCTGGTCAAAGAAAGCCTGGATCATGGCGCCCCCGACAACGTGACGGTGGTGCTCGTCGACATCGACGACAGCGACGGCGCCTCGGGGGTCCCGCCGACCTTCGTCGGCTCGGCCGCCGCACCGCTGAGCTACAACAACGACACGTCGCGGCGCCCCATCCGGCTGCCGACCCTCCTGCTGCATCCGCTCAAGGCGACGCCCCCGGAAGACAGTCATTTCGAACCGGAGGGCGAGGGCTATCTCGAGGAACTGATCGAAGAAGACCGACGGCGGGCGCGCAGGCGGCGGATCGTCTGGCTGGTCGTGCTCGTGCTGGCGGTCGCGGCCATCGTCGGCGGCGTGCTGGCCGCGTACTCCTGGACCCAATCGCACTACTACGTCGGCGAGAGCAACGGCCAGGTCGCGATCTTCCAGGGCGTGCAGCAGAACATCGGGCCGATCCACCTGTCGAGCGTGTACCAGGCGACACACATCGATGTCTCGTCGCTGCCTGATTTCCAGCGGCTGAGCGTCGAGGCGACCATTCCCGCCAGTGACCTTCGCGACGCGCAGGACATCGTCGACCGACTCTCGACGGCGGCCGGGGACTGATGGCCGGGCAGGTGGTCGACGCAGCTCCTCGGCACCCGGTCACGGAGTCGATCCGTGTCCGGCTTCGTACCCCGGCCCGTCGCAGAAACCTCGAACTCTTCCTGCTGTTCGGGGCGCTGTTCCTGTCGGGCGCCGCCGTCGTGCTCGTTCAGCTCGGCGCGCTCGGGCGAATCGGAGGCGCGGTGCTCACCCTCGAGGCCGGGCTGGCGGTGCTGGTCATCGCGGGGCACGTGAGTCTGCGGGTCGTCGCCCCGGAAGCCGACCCCTTCGTCTTCCCGATCGCGGTGCTGCTCAACGGGATCGGGATCGCCGAGATCTCGCGCATCGACATCGCGAAGGGCCTGAACGGCTGGGATGCCGCCGGCATCCGCCAGATCGTCTGGACCGCGATCGCGCTGGTGGTGGCCTTCGCGGTGCTGCTGCTGATCCGCAATCATCGCGTGCTGCAGCGGTACCGCTACATCGCCATGTTCACGGCGATCGTGCTGCTTCTGCTTCCGGCCCTCCCGGTCATCGGCCGCACGGTGTCGGGTGCGCGGGTCTGGATCGGGATCGGCCCGTTCTCGTTCCAACCCGGCGAGCTCGCCAAGATCGCGCTCGCGATCTTCTTCGCCGGCTATCTCGTCACCGCGCGCGACTCCCTCTCGATGGTGGGCCGCACCCTTCTCGGGATGCGCTTCCCCCGGGTTCGCGACCTGGGTCCGATCCTCGTCATCTGGGTCTTGGCGATGGCCGTCATCGTGTTCCAGCACGACCTGGGAACAGCGCTCCTCTATTTCGGCCTGTTCCTGGTGATGATCTACGTCGCAACCGGGCGCCTGAGTTGGGTGGTGCTCGGACTCCTGCTCTTCGCGGGCGGGGCCTTCGTCGCAAGCCGATCGCTCAGCTACGTCGCCGGCCGCTTCGCCTCGTGGCTCGACGCGTTCAACCCGACCATCTATGGCACATCGGGCGGCAGCTATCAACTGGTCCAGGGGCTGTTCGGGCTGGCGAGCGGGGGTCTCGTCGGCACCGGCCTCGGCGAGGGCAGTCCCGCCATCGTGCCGTTGGCCGAGAGCGACTACATCATCGCGAGTCTCGGTGAGGAGCTCGGCCTGATCGGCCTGTTCGCCATCCTGGGGCTCTACCTCCTCTTCGTGTCGCGGGGATTCCGGATCGGGTTCACCGGACAGGACGACTTCGGTCGCCTGCTCGGAGTCGGCCTCTCGTTCGTCGTGGCGCTGCAGGTCTTCATCGTGGTCGGGGGCGTGACCCGGGTGATTCCGTTGACCGGCCTCACCACGCCGTTCCTCGCGGCCGGCGGCTCGTCGCTGATGGCCAACTGGATCATCGTGGCGCTGCTGCTGCGCCTCTCCGACTCGGTGCGCAGTCAGCCGCGATGGGTCATCGATACGGCACCGATGGCGGTCGCCGCGAGCGGAGGGGCCGCATGAACAAGCAGCTCCGCCGCGTCACCGTGCTCGTTCTGCTCATGTTCCTCGCGCTGTTCGGCTCGACGTCGATCATCCAGGTGCTCCAGCAGGACAACCTCAAGGCCGACAGCCGCAACGTGCGCACCCTGTACGCGAGCTACTCGGCCGAGCGCGGGCCGATCCTGGTGGCGAACCAGCCCGTCGCCCAATCGGTGCCCTCGAGCGACAAGTACAAGTACCAGCGCCAGTACACCAACGGCCCCCTGTATTCGGCGGTCACGGGATACTTCACCCTCAACCAGGGCACCACCGGCATCGAGGGCGCGCTCAACGACTACCTGAGCGGGACGGCGAACCAGCAGTTCCTCGACCAGCTGAACGCGATCCTCACAGGGCAGAACCCGAAGGGCGCCGCGATCGAGACCACCATCGACCCCGTCGTCCAGCAGGCGGCGTGGGATGCGCTCGGCGACCTGCAGGGCGCTGTGGTCGCCCTGAATCCGAAGACCGGCGCCATCCTGGCCATGGTCTCGAAGCCGACCTTCGACCCGAACACGCTCGCGGTGCACGACAGCACGCAGGTCATCGCCACCTACAAGCAGCTGCTCGCGGCACCCGGCGATCCCTTGATCAACCGCGCGATCGCGGGAAGCCTCAACCCCCCGGGCTCGACCTTCAAGCTCGTGGTCGCGTCGGCCGCCCTCGCCAATGGCTACAGCCCGGACAGCGCGTTCCCGAACCCCGCCCAGCTGCAGCTGACCGGCACGAACACCTTCATCTCGAACTCGGAAGGCGGCAGCTGCGGCGGCGGCGCGACCGCCTCCATCGCGACGGCGCTGCGACTCAGTTGCAACATCCCCTTCGCCCAACTCGGCCAGGCCCTCGGCTATGACAAGGTCTCGGCCCAGGCCAAGGCGTTCGGGTTCGGGGATGGCAACCTCCGCATCCCGATGAAGGTCACCCCGAGCGTCTACCCGCAGACCACCGACGACGCCCAGCAGGAACTCTCGTCGTTCGGACAGGGCAACGACCGGGCCACACCCCTGCAGATGGCGATGGTGTCTGCGGCGATCGCCAACGGGGGCACGCTGATGACCCCGACTCTGATCGACAGCATCACGGCCCCCGATCTCTCGGTGCTGAAGAAGCTCACGCCCACGCCGTACGGCACGCCGATCTCGAGCGATATTGCCGCGACGATGACTCAACTGATGGTCGCTGACGTCGCCAATGGCGCGGCCAGTAATGCAAGAATCAATGGTGTCGACGTCGCGGGCAAGACCGGCACAGCGCAGAACGGTGAGGGCAACCAGCCGTACACCCTCTGGTTCACCGGCTTCGCTCCGGCGAATGATCCCCAGGTCGCCGTCGCGGTGGTGTTGGAGAACGGAGGCGGTCGTGGACAGTCCGCCTTCGGAAACCTTCTCGCGGCTCCGATCGCCAAGAAGGTCATAGAGGCGGTGCTGAGCAGATGAGACCCACGAGCGGCCTCACCTTCGGTGGTCGGTATCAACTGTCGTCGCGCATCGCCATCGGCGGCATGGGCGAGGTCTGGGAGGCGACCGACCTCGTCATCGGCCGCACCGTCGCGATCAAGATCCTCAAAGACGAATACCTGGGCGACCCGGGATTCCTCGAGCGCTTCCGCGCAGAAGCCCGGCACGCCGCACTCGTCAACCACGAGGGCATCGCCAACGTCTTCGACTACGGCGAGGAGGACGGCAGCGCGTACCTCGTCATGGAGCTGGTGCCCGGCGAGGCCCTGTCGACGATCCTCGAGCGCGAGCGCATCCTGCCCACCGACAAGGTGCTCGACATCGTGGCCCAGACCGCGTCGGCTCTGCAAGCCGCGCACATGGCCGGCCTCGTGCACCGCGACATCAAGCCGGGCAACCTGCTGATCACGCCCGAGGGGCGCGTCAAGATCACCGACTTCGGGATCGCCCGGATCGCCGATCAGGTCCCATTGACCGCAACCGGTCAGGTGATGGGCACCGTGCAGTACCTGTCGCCCGAGCAGGCGAGCGGGCACCCGGCATCGCCGACCACCGACATCTACTCGCTCGGGATCGTGGCCTACGAGTGCCTGGCCGGCCGCCGCCCGTTCACCGGCGAGTCGCAGGTGGCGATCGCCATGGCCCAGATCAACGAGGCCCCGCCCGAGTTGCCGGTGACCATCGCCGAGCCGGTGCGCAACCTGGTCTACGCGTGCATCGCCAAGCGGCCCGAAGACCGGCCCGCATCCAGCGCTCATCTCGCTCGAGCGGCCCAAGCTCTTCGGCGAGGCGACATCCCGGGAGCCGTCGCGGCCGTGCCCGGAATCGCCGGAGACGACGCCTTCGCCGCCTACACCACGCCCATCGGCACCCAGGCGACGCGCATCCTGCCCGCCGCTGGCGGCCTGGTCGCGGGCGGATACCCGCCCACCGCCGAGAACCCGACCGCACGCCGGCGCCACCCGTGGACCTGGCCGCTCATCGCCATCGTCGCCCTGCTGGCTGTTGCGCTCATCGCGATCATCATC
>DASTNC010000056.1:0-4368 GCA_035721225.1 Pseudolysinimonas sp. | reverse complement strand
AAATCCCGCAAGCGCGCCATCGACATCCTGTTCGGGGCCGATCTGCGTGAACTCCCGATCGCCGCTCTGCTCGACGAAGAAGCCGCGCGGGCCGAGGCGAACCCCCAGCGCGAGTCGTCGTGGCGCTATGCCCGCGACATCGTCGAGGGAGTCGAGTCGCATCTGGACGAGTTGGATGCCGCGATCCGAACGCATGCAGACGGCTGGCCGCTCGAGCGGATGCCCGTGCTCGACCGGACGATCGCCCGCATCGGAGCCTGGGAGATCCTCTACAACGACGAGGTTCCGGACGGCGTGGCGATCGCCGAGGCCGTCGAGTCGGCCTCCCTGCTGAGCACCGAGGACTCCGCCGGATTCCTCAACGGGGTGCTCGGCGCGATCGCCCGCGACAAGGGGCACGCCGAGCCCGGCGTCGAAGTCTCGTCCGACTAATCCGACTCGATCGTCGCGAGCCGCTCGAGGGCCGGCAGGGCGTCGCGCAGCGCGGCGACCTGGTCGGGTTCGAGCTGCTGGAGCAATTCGGCCAGCAGTTCGGCGCGAGTCGATCGGGCGCGCAGCACCTCGTGCTCGCCCTCGGCCGTGACGCTGATCAGGATCGAGCGGCCATCGCGGGCATCCGGCTGTCGGCTGACGAGTCCCAGCCTCTCGAGATCGCGCAGCGTGCGCGTCATCGTCGGGGCGCTGACGAACTCGCGCTGGGCGAGATCGCCCGGCCGGATCGGGCCGGATCGGAAGACGGTCGCCAGCGCGTTGAGGTGGCCCTGCCCGAGCCCCTGCCCCGCGGCCAGCATGCGGCGGTTGACGCGCCCGATCGCGAAGGAGAACTCGCGCGAGAGCTCGGTGATCGACGACGGCTCGGTATCGGGCATGATGCGAGAATAGGCGCGATCCGGGTTGTCGCGCAGCGGCTGCTGCCGGCAGCCCGCGCGACGACGGGGTCCTCGAGCGCTGCTACGCTGAGTGACATCGACATCCTTTAAGTCCGTCCGGAGAGGCGGGGAAGGGGGTCAGAATGGCTGCGCGAACCGTGCTGCGGCAGGCTGACATCACGCGGGCGCTCACCCGCATCTCGCACGAGATCCTCGAATCCGATCGCGGATCGGATCTCGTCATCCTCGGCATCCCGACCCGAGGCGTGCTGCTGGCCCAGCGCATCGGCGGCATCCTCGACGAACTCGCCCCCGGTTCCGCGCAGGTCGGCGCGCTCGACGTGACCATGTACCGCGACGATCTGGCCAAGCAGCCGACTCGCACCCCGAGCCCGACCTCTGTGCCGCCCGGCGGCATCGACGGCAAGACGGTCGTGCTCGTCGACGACGTGCTCTACTCGGGCCGCACCATCCGCGCTGCCCTTGACGCGCTCAACGATCTCGGCCGACCGCACATCGTGCGTCTGGCCGCGCTCATCGACCGCGGGCACCGTGAGCTCCCGATCCGCGCCGACTTCGTGGGCAAGAACCTGCCGACCTCGCACAGCCAGCGCATCTACGTGAAGCTGCTCGAGACCGACGGCCAAGACCTGGTGGCGATCTTCGACGAGGAAGACCACGGATGACGCAGTTGAGGCACCTGCTCTCGGTGCGCGACCTCGACCGCGAGACCGCGGTGAGCATCCTGGACCTGGCGGAGGACATGGCGGACGTCGCGACCCGAGCCGTTCCCAAACTTCCGACGCTGCGCGGTCGGACCGTTGCGAACCTGTTCTTCGAGGACTCGACCCGCACCCGGCTGAGCTTCGAGGCGGCCGCCAAGCGGCTCGGCGCCGACGTGATCACGGTGAGCGCCAGGGGCTCGAGCGTGTCGAAGGGCGAGTCCCTGAAGGACACCACGCAGACCATGGCCGCGATGGGGGTCGACGCCGTGGTGCTTCGGCACAGCGCGAGTGGTGCTGCCCGCGTGCTCGCCGACAGCGGCTGGATCGACGCGGCCGTCATCAACGCGGGCGACGGCACCCACGAGCATCCGACGCAGGGGCTGCTGGATGCTTACACGATGCGCAAGGCCAGGCACGGCGAGCGCGCGCGCGGCGCGAGCCTCGAGGGCCTTCGGGTCACGATCGTCGGCGACATCCTGCACTCGCGGGTCGCCCGATCGAATGTCTGGCTGCTTCAGACGCTGGGTGCAACCGTGCACCTGGTGGGCCCCGAGACGCTGCTGCCGCAGGGCGTCGAGGGCTGGCCGGTGACGAGCGGCACCGACCTCGATGCGGCCCTGGACGAGAAGCCCGACGTGGTCATGATGCTGCGCGTGCAGAGCGAGCGGATGCTGGCCGCCTACTTCCCGAATGAACGCGAGTACGCGCGCCAGTGGGGCCTCGACGAGGTCCGTCTGGCCCGGCTCGCCCCGGATACGATGGTGATGCACCCCGGCCCGATGAATCGCGGGCTCGAGATCTCGTCGGCCGCTGCCGACTCTGCGCGCTCGCTCGTGCTCGATCAGGTCACCAATGGGGTGTCGATACGGATGGCGGTCTTGTACTTGGTGCTCTCGGGGTCTGGATCGTCGGCGACCACCGGCGCGGGGCTGGGCGCATGAGTCTGCTGATGAGGGCGGCGACCCTTCCTGACGGATCCCGGACAGACCTGCTGATCGACGCCGGCATCATCGCCGAACTCGGATCGGGTCTGTCGCGCGCGGGCGCGACCGTCATCGACGCCGACGGGCTGCAGGCCCTGCCCGGGCTGGTCGACCTGCACACCCACCTGCGCGAGCCCGGATTCGAGCAGAGCGAGACGGTGCTCAGCGGATCGCGCGCAGCGGCAGCGGGAGGATTCACTGCCGTGCACGCCATGGCGAACACCTCGCCGGTGGCCGACACAGCCGGGGTCGTCGAACAGGTGGCGTCGCTGGGCGACCAGCACGGCTACGTGACGGTGCGCCCGATCGGCGCCGTCTCGATGGGCCTGGCGGGGGAGCGGCTGAGCGAGATCGGCGCGATGGCCCAGTCGCGCGCCGCCGTGCGGGTCTTCAGCGACGACGGGAAGTGCGTCTCGGATGCCCTGCTCATGCGGCGTGCACTGGAATACGTCACGACCTTCGGAGGCGTGGTCGCGCAGCACGCCCAAGAGCCCCGGCTCACCGAGGGCGCCCAGCTGAACGAGGGCACCCTCAGTTCGGAGCTCGGCCTGGCGGGCTGGCCCGCCGTCGCCGAGGAGGCGATCATCGCGCGCGATGTGCTCCTGGCTCAGCACGTGGGGGCCCGTCTGCACGTCTGCCACCTGTCGACGGCGGGCAGCGTCGAGGTCGTCCGCTGGGCTAAGGCCCGCGGCATCCAGGTCACGGCCGAGGTCACACCGCACCACCTGCTGCTCGACGAGCAGCTCGCCGTCGGCTACGACGCGCGGTTCAAGGTGAACCCGCCGCTGCGACGCGAAGAGGATGTGCTCGCCCTGCGCGCGGCCCTGGCCGAGGGCGTGATCGACATCGTCGCGACCGACCACGCACCGCATCCGGTCGAGGCGAAGGAGTGCGCATGGCAGGAGGCGGCCTTCGGCATGGTCGGCCTCGAAAGCGCGCTCAGTGTCGTGCAGGCGGCCGTGGTCGACACCGGGCAGCTCGGCTGGGGCGACATCGCGAGGGTGCTGTCGAGCAAACCCGCCGAGATCGGGCGACTCGCGGGCTATGACGCGCCGTTCACGGTCGGGGCGCCCGCCCATCTGACATTGATCGATCCGGCGGCGCGCCGCAGCTTCGGCGTCGAGCACCTGCACGGCAAGAGCGTGAACTCGCCCTACCTCGGGCGCGAGTTGCCGGGTCGCGTCGTGGCGACCGTGCACCGCGGGGTGGCGACGGTGCTCGACGGTGAACTCCGGCCTCAGGAGGAGGTGGCGGCTCATGTCGCGAACTGAGTGGTTGACGGTGGCGTCGGTGGTCATCCCCTTGGCCGTGGTCGGCGTCTTGATGGTGGTGGGATGGCGTGCCCTCCGCCGCCGGCAGTCCGATGTCACCGGCCTCGGGCCCGTGCCGAGCGACCCGGGCGCTGCTGCACTCACCGAGGATCTTCTCTACGTCGCGACCACTCGCGCCGAGCAACCGCTTCAGCGCATCGCGGTGAACGGTCTCGGGTTCCGCGCCCGCGCCGTGCTGACCGTCACAGAGCTCGGCATCGTGCTCGACCTGGCGGGCGGTGAGCCCGGGTTCATCCCCGCAGCGGCGCTGCAGGGCGTCGGACGCGCCACCTGGACCATCGACCGCGCGATCTCGAACGACGGCCTTGTCTTCGTGCGCTGGAGCGATGGACTGGGCGCGACCGAGGGTGGGCGCACCGCCTCACTCGACACGTACTTCCGCTCGGCGGACCCGGCCGCTCTGGTCGCCGCCATCGAACCCTTGATCCAGACCCCCCGTGAGGCTGCCGCGTGACTTCTA